>DATEOS010000485.1:0-2594 GCA_035273815.1 Candidatus Limnocylindria bacterium | reverse complement strand
AGGTCCAGGCCATGATGGTGCCGGTGGACGTCGACACGGACTGCGCCAAGCAGCCTGAAACACCGGGCACGGTGCTGCAGGTGAAGGAGCAGCCCACGCCACCGGGCCTCGGCACGGTCGACATCCCGGCCGTGGCCCGATGGGAAGGTGAATTTTCCCGTGGTGGCCGCGCGCAGCACATCTGGATCCGGTGCGGCGACCACGCGTGCCTCGTGGGCCGCAACGGATTCACGCCGAGCCGCCCGATTCCCGAGCCGGTGCGGCAGAAGCTGGCGGAGCGCATGGGCACGACGCCGAGGCGGCTGCGGGTGATGGCGATCAACGGCTGGTTCGACGAACAGCCACTGGCCCTGCCCGACGGCAACGGCAAGCTCAAGGTGAGCAAGCTCGTCGGCGTGCTCGTGCCGCATCCCGACGTGGGCGAGTTCGAGCAGACGAGCCAGTTCTCGGACTGGCGGCCCGTGGCGTATGCGTGGATGCCGATCGAGAGCGCGGACTACAAGCAGAAGCTTGGCTTCGACGCAGGCATCAACACCATCTCGATGCGCCAGGGGCCGCCGCCCGACGGCGTCACCTCGGTCTGTCTCGACGACCCCGAGGGGCTGGGCTGGTGGGTGAAGGTGGAGTCGGAGGGAGGCGCCGTGAAGTACCTGTGTTCACAGCGCTACCTCCACAACCTGCCGCCCGAGAAGATGCCGGGCACCGTGCGCTGGCGCTGGCTCGACACGGACGAGACCACGTGGGTGCGTTGCCCGCAGGGGTGCTGCACGACGAGCTGACGGCAGGTCAGTCCTGCGGCTTCGGTCGGCTGATCTTCCGCAGGTACGCCTCCTTCATCTCCCGCGCGCTGACCGACCGGGCCTGGTGATACTTCCGGTCGGCCGCGGAGTAGTCGCGGTTTTCGAGGCGGGTGGCCTCCAGCAGGAGGTCATCCCGCTCCTCGCAAATCACCGCGTCGGATCTTGCCCAGTCCGACATGCCATTACACGCCCTGCGCAGCGACTGCGCGGCGCCGGTGTAGTCGCCGTCGTCGGCCAGGCGAACGGCCTCCTCGCGGGCCTTCGCCGCCTCGAATCGCAGGAAGGTGCGCTCGACGGTGGCCTCCGGGTGGTCGGTGCCGTCGAGGTTGGCCATGACCGGGAGCAGCGTGACCAGGTGCTCGATGCCGTCCGTCCGGATGACGTCGGCCTCGGTGCGGACCTGCGCCACCTGCACTTCGCCCAGCGTGGCGACGTCCTCGACGTGGAAGATGAGCCCGAGCGCCAGCGGCGACGTGGCGTAGCAGTCGCCCAGGGAGACGCGCCAGCGGTTGTCGGGCGTGGCCTCGATCGGGTAGCTCTGCAGGAAGCTCACGCCCATGGCCTTCGGGTGGGTGAGCTGCACCTCGACCTTCACGTTCTGCGCGGCGAGGGCCACGAGTCCCTCGATTTCCTCCTCGAAGATGCCGGCCATCTGGTCGTCCTTCTCGACATACCAGTAGTTGGCGCCGCCGACCTTCGCCATCAGCTGCAGCAGGTCCTCGTTGAAATGCGCGCCGAAGCCGATGCACGTCGTGGAGACGTTCTCCCGGACGGCGCCGCCGGACATGCCAGCGAGCATCTGGGGCTCGGTGACGCCACGGTTGGCCTGTCCGTCGGTGAGCAGCACGACACGGTTGACGCCCTGGACGAGCCCGGCCTTCACGTGGGCGAGACCCTGCAGCCAGCCGCCCGAGAGGTTGGTCGAGCCGCCGGCGTGGATGCGTTCGATGGCCTCGAGGGCCAGCGGGTCGCCGGCGGGGGCGGGGCCGAAGATGGTGTGCACGTCGTCGTCGAACGTGACGATGCTGAGCCGGTCGCTGGCGCCCAGGAACCCGGCGAACCGCTTCGCCGCGTCCTTCGCGGCCTCGAGCGGCCGTCCGCCCATGGACCCGGACCGGTCCAGCACGAGCGCCACGTTGATCGGGGCGCGCTGGACCGGGACCTCGCCGCTCAGCGTGACGAGGACGCCGACCTGATGGGCGTTCTGGGTGGTGAGGAACTTCGTGGACAGCTTGACGTCGGTGCGCATGGATCGCTCTCCCAGTGGCGGCGCCGCTGGATGCGGGGCCGAGAGGGAAAGATCGGGGTAGGGTGTGACAACGGACCTGACACCGGGAGCCGGCATGAAATGGTCGTGGCGGCTGGGCCACATCGCGGGCATCGGCGTGTACGTGCACGCCACCTTCCCGCTGCTGCTGGCATGGGTGGCCCTGTCACAACTGAGCGGCGGAGCCACGGCCATCGGGGTGCTATACGCGCTGGCGATGATCCTGGTGGTGTTCGGCATCGTGGTGGCCCACGAGCTGGGCCACGCCCTCATGGCCCAGCGCTTCGGCATCGCCACCCGTGACATCACGCTGCTGCCCATCGGCGGAATCGCGCGGCTGGAGCGGATGCCGCGGGAGCCGAAACAGGAGCTCGCCATCGCGCTCGCCGGGCCGGCCGTGAACCTGGTGCTCGCCTTCGTGTGCTACGTGCTCCTGCAGTTCGCGGGCGATGACGGCGGGACGCTGGCCGAGCTGTCCGCGGCCGACATCCGGCCGGATGCGCATTCCGCCCTGATCCAGCTCCTGT
>DATEOS010000484.1:0-2610 GCA_035273815.1 Candidatus Limnocylindria bacterium | reverse complement strand
ATCCTCGGGCAAGACCTCGACGAAGGATCTGCTGGCCGCGGTGCTGGCACCGCTCGGTGCGGTGGTCGCACCGCCCGGATCGTTCAACAACGAACTCGGCCATCCGTGGACGGTGCTGCAGTCCACCACCGAGACCGATTTCCTGATCCTGGAGATGTCGGCGCGCCATCCCGGCAATATCGCGGCGCTGGCCGCGATCGCGCCGCCCTCGATCGGGGTGGTGCTCAATGTCGGCACCGCCCATCTCGGCGAGTTCGGTTCACGCGAGATCATCGCGGCTACCAAATCTGAACTGCCGCAAGCTGTCCCGTCGTCCGGGGTGGTGATACTCAACGCCGATGACTCGGCCGTCGCGGCGATGGCCGAGCGGACCGCGGCCCGGGTGGTGCGGGTGTCACGCGGGGCCGGTGCCGATATCTGGTCGTCGGACGAGACGCTCGACGAGCTGGCCCGCCCGCGCTTCACGCTGCACGCCGGTGACCGGTCGGTGGACGTCGCGCTGGCGGTGCACGGGGAGCATCAGGTGTCCAACGCACTGTGTGCCGCGGCGGTGGCACTGGAGTGCGGCGCCGACCCGGCGCAGGTCGCCGAGGCGCTCGGCGGGGCCGGCCCGGTATCGGCCCGCCGAATGCAGGTCAGCACCCGCGGCGACGGGGTGACGGTGATCAACGACGCCTACAACGCCAATCCCGACTCGATGATGGCCGCACTCAAGGCATTGGCGTGGATGGCCCGTCAGTCCGCCGGGCCGGCCGGGCAGAAGCGGCGTAGCTGGGCCGTTCTGGGCGAGATGGGTGAACTCGGGGACGATGCGATAACCGAACACGATCGCATCGGCCGGTTCGCCGTGCGCTTAGATGTGTCTCGTCTGATAGTCGTGGGAACCGGGAGAGCGATGAGCGCCATGCAGCAGGGGGCGGTGATGGAGGGCTCGTGGGGCAGTGAAGCCATCCAGGTGCCCGACGCCGACGCCGCGCTGGCGTTGCTGCGCGCCGAACTCGCCGAGGGAGACATCGTGCTGGTGAAGGCCTCCAATGCGGCCGGGCTCGGTGCCCTGGCCGATCAGCTCGCCGAGGAGGGCTGACACCGGTGAAGCAGATCCTGTTCGCGGTCGCCATCGCGCTGGCCGTCTCCATCGTCCTGACGCCGGTGCTGATCCGGCTGTTCACCAAACAGGGATTCGGCCAGGAGATCCGCGAGGACGGCCCGGCCAGCCATCAGAAGAAGCGCGGCACCCCGTCGATGGGCGGCGTCGCGATCATCACCGGCATCTGGGCCGGCTACCTGGGCACCCACCTGGTCGGGCTGGCGTTCGGCGGGGAGGGCCCGTCGGCGTCCGGCCTGCTGGTGCTCGGGCTGGCCACCGCGCTGGCCATCGTCGGGTTCATCGATGATCTGATCAAGATCCGACGGTCCCGCAACCTGGGCCTGAACAAGCGTGCCAAGTCCATCGGTCAGTTGACCGCCGCGGTGCTGTTCGGCGTGCTGGTGCTGCAGTTCAGCAATGCCGAGGGGCTGACCCCGGGCAGCGCGCAACTGTCCTACGTGCGCGAGATCGCCACCGTGACGTTGCCGCCGCTGGTGTTCGTGTTGTTCGTGGTGATCCTGGTCAGCGCCTGGTCGAATGCGGTGAACCTGACCGACGGCCTGGACGGGCTGGCCGCCGGTGCGATGGCCATGGTAAGTGCCGCGTACGTGCTCATCACCTTCTGGCAGTACCGCAACGCCTGCGCGACCAGTCCCGGGCTGGGCTGCTACAACGTGCGCGATCCGCTGGATCTGGCGTTGGTGGCCGCGGCGACCGCGGGCGCCTGCATCGGGTTCCTGTGGTGGAATGCCGCGCCGGCCAAGATCTTCATGGGTGACACCGGTTCGCTGGCCCTCGGTGGCGTCATCGCCGGTCTGTCGGTGACCAGTCGCACCGAGATCCTGGCGGTGGTGCTGGGCGCGCTGTTCGTGGCCGAGGTGACCTCGGTGGTGGTGCAGATTCTGGCCTTCCGGACCACCGGGCGCCGGGTGTTCCGGATGGCGCCGTTCCACCATCACTTCGAGTTGGTGGGCTGGGCCGAGACGACGGTGATCATCCGGTTCTGGTTGTTGACCGCGATCGCGTGTGGTCTGGGTGTGGCGCTGTTCTACGGCGAGTGGCTCAGCATCGTCGGCGCGTAGGCGCCGCGCTCGGGGGTCGTCGGCGCGTAGTTCACTCGTTCGCCGACAGCTGTCCGGCGGCCGGTTTCATATCGTCGCGGCCACCATCCGGTCTCCATCGCGTTAGCTGGCATCTTCGATCGGGCGACACGCCCCTGATATCCGCGCCGCACGCCGTGGGACGGGGGAGGATTCTGGGGTGCCGGGGACTAGTGGGGCTGGCGTTACGCCTGTGACTTCTGTGGGTTGCGTGTGAAGAATCCACTGGGTGGCCTGCGGTCACGGCTGCGACGCCCCGGCAAAGCTGCCGAGGACGGCGCGGCGAAACCCGCCATCACCGCGTCGGTCGACCAGCCGCGGACCCGCTTCGGTGTCTGGCTGAGCCGGCCGATGACGTCCTTCCACCTGATCATCGCGGTGGCCGCCATCCTGATCAGCCTCGGCCTGATCATGGTGCTGTCC
>DATEOS010000483.1:0-4635 GCA_035273815.1 Candidatus Limnocylindria bacterium | reverse complement strand
CGCACCGCACGCTGCAGGCGCGGGACCGTCTCGACGTTGTGGTTCAAGATCTCCGGCTGCGCCTCGACCACGGCCCGGACGTCCGCCTCCCTGCCGTTGAGGTCGCTGATGAGGACCTCGATGCTGGTGCCGGGAGAGGCGAGCCGGATCTGGCGAATGGTCTCGGCGACGATGCCCGCGCCACCATCGGGCAGGTCATCCCGAGCGACCATCGTAACCACCGCGTGCTTGAGGTCCATCAGCTTCGCGGCCTCACCCACGCGCCGTGGCTCATCCAGGTCGGCGACCTGGGGCCGGCCGGTGTCGATGGCGCAGAAGCCGCAGTTGCGGGTGCATACGCTGCCGAGGACCATGAAGGTGGCCGTCCCCAGGGCCCAGCACTCGCCCTGGTTCGGACAACGTGCCTCCTCGCAGACGGTATGCAGCGCCTCCGCCCGCATCAGCCGGTTGACTGATGCGTAGGTCTCGCCGACGCCGACGCGTACCTTGAGCCAGTCGGGGCGCCGTCCGCCCGGTCCCGCGTTTTCGGGGATCGGGTCGCCGGGCGCCAGCAGCCCGCCATCGACGCTCGGTCCACCGGGGTACATCACCTCGGACGGCGAGGCATGGCCGGGCGGCGGACCGATGACGGTCAGCTCGCCGAGGGTAGAGAAGTCGGGGGTGTCCTGCGCGACCACGGGCTGAGTCTACCGAAGGGGTGTCTGGGGCGCCGCAAATCAGGCCGGCTGCGGCTCGCCCGCAGGCGCGCGAGCTGTCTCGTCGGGTCGCAGCTTCAGTCGGCGCAACAGCTGGGCATTGGCCGCCACCACGATGGTCGACACGCTCATCACCAACGCCCCCACGCTCATCGGCATCGAGAAGCCGAGCGGGACGAACAGCCCGGCGGCCACCGGGATTGCGATGGCGTTGTAGGCCGTGGCCCACACAAGGTTCTGCACCATCTTGCGGTAGGCGGCGCGGCTCAGGACGATGGCCGCGGCCACGTCCCGCGGGTCGCTGCGGACGAGCACGATGCCCGCCGACTCGACCGCTACGTCGGTGCCGGCGCCAATGGCGATCCCCACGTCGGCCTGCGCCAGGGCCGGCGCATCGTTAACCCCGTCGCCGACCATCGCCACCCGCACGCCTCCCTCCTGGAATCGGCGCACGGCGGCTGCCTTATCGGCCGGCAGCACCTGGGCAGCGGTCTCGTCGATGCCGATGCGGCGCGCCACCGAGTCGGCGACCGCCTGGGCGTCGCCGGTGATCATGGCCACCCGCAAGCCCATCTCGTGCAGCCGGCCGACCGCCTCGACCGACTCCGGTCGGATCTCGTCCTCCAGCGCGACGGCGCCGCGCACGGCGCCGTCCGCGACGGTGAAGAGCACCGTGCGGCCCTGGCGGGACCATTCCTCGGCGGCATTGGCGACTGCAGGCGGAACGTCCAGCCCAAGCTCCGCGACCAGACGGCCACTGCCAACCTGGACGTGCCGGCCGTCAACCGCGGCGGAGGCGCCCCGGCCGGCGAGCGCCTGGAATGCGGACGCTGCGGGCGGCGCGAGGCTTCGATCGTCGGCGGCGCGGACGACTGCACGCGCCAAGGGGTGCTCCGAATCCGCTTCGACGGCGGCGGTCACTGCCAGCAGCGCATCCTCGTCAGAGCCGGGCGCGGCCACCATTCCGGCCACCACGGGCTCGCCGCGTGTCAGCGTGCCCGTCTTGTCAAAGATGACGACCTTCACCTCGCGAGCGCGCTCGAGCGCGAGCCGATCCTTGACCAGCAGCCCGTTGCGGGCGCCGAGCGTGGTGCTGATGGCGATGACCAGCGGAATGGCCAGGCCCAGCGCATGCGGGCAGGCGATGACCAGCACCGTCGCCGTGCGGATCAGTGCCTCCTCGGGCTCCCCCAGGGCCGTCCAGACGACTAGCGTGATCACGCCCGCGCCGAGCGCCACGAAGAAGAGGAGCGCGGCCGCGCGGTCGGCCAGGACCTGCGCATGCGACTGCGAGGCCTGAGCCTCGGCCACCAGGCGCATGATCCCGGACAGGGCGGTCTGCTCGCCGACCGCGGTGACCCGGACCCGCAGGCTGCCGCCGGCGGCGACCGTACCGGCCACGACGTGCTCGCCCGGCTGCTTGGCCACCGCGCGTGACTCGCCGGTGATCATCGACTCGTCGACGTCCGCGGCACCCTCGGTCACGGTCCCATCGGCGGGGACGCGCGTGCCGGGCCGCACCAGGACGACGTCACCGACGCCGAGCGCATCGAGCGGAACGAGCTCGGTGCCGGTATGCACCACTCGCTCCGCGACGTCGGGCAGCAGCTGGGCCAACGCCGATAGCGCGCCCTGCGCCTGCATGATCGAGCGCATCTCGATCCAGTGCCCCAGGCTCATGACGGTGATGAGGGTCGACAGCTCCCACCAGACGTCGACCTCGAAGATGCCGAGCGTTGCCGCCCAGGACGCCGCGAAGGCCACGACGATCGCCAGCGAGATGAGCGTCATCATCCCCGGCTGCCGAATGCGCAGCTCGTCCCGTGCACCCCTCAGAAACACGAGCCCGCCGTAGAAGAAGATGACTGTGCCAAGCACCGGCGGGATCCACTCCGAGCCGGGGAAGGTCGGCGCCTGGTAGCCGAGCCACTCCTGCACCTCCGCGCTCCAGAAGACGACCGGGATGGTCAGCGCCAGTACGACCCAGAACTGGCGCCGGAACGCATCGGGGTCGTGGGCAGCGTGGCCGCCATGACCACCGTGCCCGGCGTGCGCGGCATGGGCAGCGTGGGCCCCGTGCTCGGCGTGCATCTCGTGCCCGGCGGGGGAGGCGGTCACGGGTGGGTGGTGCTCGTGATGCTGGCTGTGATCCACTGGCGGGTCTCCGGGGGAGGGCAGATACTCCCCACCAGTATGCCCCATCGCCTCACGCCGGTCGATCGGCGCCGGCTGCGGGGGTAGAGTGCGGGCGTGAGCCGTGCATCGCTCGACGCCGAGGCCGACAGCCTGGAGCGCGCGATGACGGCGGTCGGCACGCCTGAGCGGGCGGTCCAGGAGAAGCGCTACCTGAAGAGTGATTTGAGGTTCCTGGGCGCCACCGTCTGGCAGATCCGCGCCGAGGTCAAGGCTGCGGCACGCGCCGGACCGGAAATGGACCAGGACCGGCTCCTTGGGCTGGTGGACGCGCTCTGGGCGTGCACGGTCTTCGAGCGCCGCATGGCCGCCACGGTGCTGCTCGAGCTGCGCACCGACCTGCTGACCGTCGATGACCTGCCGCTCATCGAGCGCCTGCTGCGCGAATCGCGCACCTGGGCGCTGGTGGACGGACTGGCGGTCGACGTGGTGGGCGCGGTGCTGGCGGCCGACCCAGATCGGACCGTCACCACGCTGGACCGCTGGTCGCGCGACGACGATTTCTGGATCCGACGTTCTGCCCTGCTGGCCTGGCTGCGACCGCTGCGGCACGATGCGCCGCTCGATCGGTTCCTGGGCTACGCCGACCGCATGCTCGAGGAGAGGGAGTTCTTCATGCGCAAGGCCATCGGCTGGGTCCTGAGGGACGTCGGCAAGAGAAGGCCGGAGCAGGTCAGCCGCTGGCTGGCGTCGCGGACGCATCGGGCCTCGGGCGTGACGATGCGCGAAGCGACAAAATACCTGCCCGATGCCGATCGCGAGCGCCTCATGCTCGCCTACAGGGAGAGACGCCGGGTTTGACCGATGCTGAGCCGGATGGACCGGCGCGTCAGCCGATCGGCGTCTGCGGGTCCCAGGCTTCCAGGCGCTTGCGGACGTCGGCCAGGAACGCGCCCACTTGCGCGCCATCGAGCACGCGGTGGTCGAAAGAGCAGGTCACGTTCATCATCGGGCGGATGACGATCACGTCCTCTCCCTCGATCGTCGTCACCACCGGCCGCTTCACGATGGCCTCCATCGACAGGATGGCGACCTCTGGGGCGTTGATGATCGGCATGGATGAGACCGATCCGAACCAGCCGGTGTTGTTGACGGTGAAGGTGCCGCCCTGGATCTCGTCCAGTTTCAGCTTGTTGGTTCGCGCGCGGGCGGCCAGGTCCTGGATCCGATGGTTGACGCCGCTGATCGAAAGCTGGTCGGCGTTGTGGATGACCGGCACCAGCAGCCCGTTGTCGACCGCGACCGCGATCCCGATGTTCATGGCCTGCTTCAGGACGACCTTGTCCTCGGCGAACTGGCTGTTCACGGTCGGGTGCTGGCGCAGCGTCTCCGTCACTGCCTTGACCACGGCGGCTACGTAGCTGAGGCCGATGCCCTCCCGCGCCTTGTAGGCAGCGTTGTTGTCCTCGCGCCAGCGGACGACGTTGTGCATGTCGACCTCCACGACCGTGTAGGCGTGGGGAACCGTCTGCTTGACGCGCGTCATCTTCGCCGCGATGCCCTTGCGCATCTGGGTCAGCGGGATCTCTACATCGCCGGCGGTGGGGGCGGCGATCGGCGCCGGCGGCGTAAACGCCGGAGCTGGGGCCGGAGCTGCAGCCGGAGCTTCGGGCGCCGGGGTCGGGGTCGGGGCAGCCGTCTCGGCGGCGGGGGGAGCCGGCGCCTGGGCTGGTGCCGCTGTCGCTGCACCGCCCTCGACGAACGCCAGCACGTCCTCGCGGGTGACGCGACCGCCGGCGCCGCTGCC
>DATEOS010000482.1:0-2088 GCA_035273815.1 Candidatus Limnocylindria bacterium | reverse complement strand
GCGGTGTCGGCCGTCCCCGTCGTGCGCGAGTGGGTCAACGCGAAGCTGCGGGAGCTCGCGCGCGCCGGGGTCGGGGTCGTGGTGGATGGGCGGGACATCGGCACGGTGGTATTCCCGGACGCCGACCTCAAGGTTTTCCTCACGGCGACCCCGGAGGCGCGGGCGAGGCGCCGGCTCGAGCAGCGCGGTGCCACGGTGGACGCCGATGAGCTGGCGCGCGAGGCCGAGCGACTGGCGCTGCGCGACCGCGCGGACGCTTCCCGCGCGGTCGCACCCCTTCGGCGGGCGCACGACGCGGTCGACGTGGACACCACGACCCTCTCATTCGGCGAACAGGTGCACCGGATCGTCGAGGCGTCGCGGCGAGCGCTGGCCGACTAGCGGGACCGTATCAGCGGGTACATTGTGCACGTCGCGTCGGGGCCTGGGCGCGTGCCATTCCCAGCCGGATGACAAGAAAGGAAGGAATGATGCGCTTCATCGTTCGCCACGTCCTTGGCCTCACCGGTGCGCTGATCTTGACCGCCGCCGTCGCCTCCGCCCAGGAAGAAAAGGCGGGTCCACCGGAAAAGGTGGACGCGACGGCGCTCGCCAAGCAGACCCAGAACCCGGTCGCCGACCTCGTGTCGATCCCGTTCCAGTTCAACTTCAACTCGGGCGGCGGCCTCGGCGACGGCACCCTCTACAACCTGAACATCCAGCCGGTCATCCCGATCACGCTGAACGAGGACTGGAAGCTGATCGCACGCGCGATCGTGCCGTACATCAGCAGTCCGGCGCCGGACGGCGGCCAGGAGGGCGGCTTCGGCGACATCCAGCTGCAGTCGTACTTCACCCAGGCCCACAGCGGCAAGGTGATCTGGGGCATCGGTCCCCTGTTCTCGTTTCCGGCCGCGACGAATCCCCTGGTGCGCACCGGCTCCTGGGCGGCCGGGCCGGCCGCGGTGGTCCTGACGATGCCGGGGCACTGGGTCATCGGCGGGCTGGTGAACCAGCTCTGGACCTACGCCGACAACGGCGGCGAGCCGGAGGTGAACCAGTTCGTGGTGCAGCCATTCATCAACTACAACTTCGGGGTGGGCTGGGCGCTTTCGACCGGGCCGCTGATCACGGCGAACTGGAATGCGCCGTCAGGGCAGGAGTGGACGGTGCCGATCGGGTTGGGCATCACCAAGACCACGGTGTTCAACCGGCGCCCGATGAACATCGGCCTGCAGTACTATCACAACGTGGTGCACCCCGACGGCGGACCGTCCGACCAGGTGCGCATCATCCTCGCGCTGCTGTATCCGACGGCGCGCAGGCCGGAAGGCAAGACGTAGCCATGCCCACGACCGGTGCCACAGACCCGTTCGGCACGGGCCCGTTCCAGGCCCTGCTGCACGCGCTGCACTTGCGGTCCGGGGAGTCGGCGGCGATCGGGCGGCGGGCGCTCATGGCGGTGCTGGTGGCCTGGGTTCCGCTGGTCGCCCTGGCGCAGCTGCAGGGCCTCGCCAAGGGTACCGGTCACGTGACCGTGCTGATGGATTTTGCCGCCTATGCGCGATTCCTGGTGGCCGTTCCGCTGCTGGTGCTGGCGGAGGGCCAGACCCGCACCTGGCTGCAGCGCGTGCTGGGTCACTTCACGGACGCGCGCCTGATTCCGGTCAGCGAGGATGCGTCCTTCACCAACCTGCTCGCATCAACTCGCCGGCTCCTGTCCTCGCCGATTGCGCTCCTGGTCATCGTTGCCCTGGCGTTTGCACTGACCCTCGCGTCGGGTGCCGCCTGGCGGGCGCAGGGCACGGAGCTCTGGACGGTCCTGGAACGCGACGGCCAGCAGGTCGTGTCGTACGCGGGCTGGTGGCGCCTGCTCGTGAGCCAACCGCTGTTCCTCTCGTTACTACTCACCTGGTTGTGGCGGCTCCTGCTCTGGGCACGGTGCGTCTGGCGCATCGCACGCATGGATGTGCGAATCATCCCCTCCCATCCGGATCACGCCGGCGGCCTGGGCTTCCTCGGGCAGTCGCTGAGGGGGTTCCCGATCCTGGCGTTCGCGTTCGGCAGTGCGGTGGCAGGGACACTGGCCAACCTGGTGATCCACGAGGG
>DATEOS010000481.1:0-2259 GCA_035273815.1 Candidatus Limnocylindria bacterium | reverse complement strand
GTTTTTTTTGAGCGGCAAGTCCAGCTTCGCCACCAGGCGGCCCATGGTGGTCCGGCTGACACGCACTCCATGCTCGCGAGCCCAGCGATCGCAGTGGCTGGCCAGTGTGGCATCGGCCTCCCCCGCCACTTGCGCTTGGACCGCGGCATAGGCGCTCGGCGCGATCTTCGGCGGTCGTCCTCGGCGTGGCCGATCGGCCAAGGCCGCACCCGCCCGGTGTTTGGCCAGCCATCGCTCCAAGGTCCGCGGGGCGATGCCATAGGCACGCACGACCTCAGCGCGCCGCTGCCCGCCCTCGACAGCAGCGACGGCCCGTTCGCGGAGATCAGCGGGGACACGATGCCTCATCCCCACATCGTCTCATACCGACGCAACTTTCGCGACACGCTCTAAGCGGATTGACAAAAGTTCTGACCCAATCGGAGGTTGGGGGGATCGGGGCGATGGAAGCGGGCCGCAGTTTGGTCCAGGAGGGTGGTGGCGGCTTGGCTCAACCCGGCGGGGTCGGCCCAAAAGCGATGACAGGCCAGCTTCTGTTTCAGGAAGCGCCAGACCCGCTCGAGCAGGTTCAGGTGCGGGGCATACGTCGGCAGCCAGAAGGGCAGCATCCGCCCGTCCTGCTCAGCCCACCACTCGCGCATGGCGGCGGAGCGATGGTAGCTGGCATTGTCCAGCACCAGGACCAGCGTCGGCTCAGGCCAGGTCTGGGCGATCCGCTCCAAGAAGGCGGCAAAGCCGGCGCCGTTCTTGCTGGCGGCGGTCTGACTCAGCACCTGGCCGGAGGCATAGTCCAACGCGCCGTAGACGGCGATGCGCTCATCTTCTCCCGCCGCCGGCACCCTCATCGGCTGGCCTCGCCGCTGCCAGACCTTTGCCAAGTGGGGGTGGGTATGCAGGTCGCATTCATCCACATAGATAAGCCGAAATCCAGCCCCGGCAGCCGCCCCCTTTTTTGCAGTTCGCGCAGTACGTGTTGGGCGGACGCCACGGCCGCGGTGTCCTGGCGATGGGTCAGATCGTGACGCGGACGCCGATAGCGATAGCCGAGACGCTGCAAGGCACGGGAGACCGTGGCCCGACTGACCGTCCAGCCTCGCTGCGCGAGCAGATCGGTCAGGTCGGCCACCGTCCACGTCGTCACCGGATACCCATGCGCCAGGGGCGAGGTCGTCAGGGCCTGCTCCAGCACCGCGGTCGCCGCTGTATCCAGCCGCGTGGGGCGGCCGGAGCGTGGGCGATCGGCCAACCCGGCGCGGCCTTCCGCCAAGAAGCGCTGGCGCCAGACGCGCAGCCGCTTCGGGCAACAGCCGATAGCGTGGGCGGCCGCGTCCACCCGGGAGCCATGGGCCACTACCAGCAGCGCATCTGCCCGGTGGCGCACGCGGGGATCCGGGTCGGTGCGGGTCAAGCGATGCAGCTCGGCGACATGTCCTTGCAGCTCATGCATGGCCGGCTCCTCCTGAGAAGATCCTCAGGATTCCTTGCCCCAGGACTTTTGTCAATCCGCTTAGAGCGCGTCGCGGAAGTGATGACGGTCATGCGGCGTAGCCGGCGGCACGATAGAAGGCCTGGGCATCGGTGGCCGTGATCGTCTCGAGGGCGGTGCTGAGCGCGGGTACCAGCCTATCGAAGGAGCGCGCTTCGGCACGGCGCAAGGCGGTCTTGATCTTGGCAAAGGCCAGTTCGATGGGGTTCAGGTCGGGCGAGTAGGTCGGCAGGAAGGCCAGGTGCGCGCCGGTGGCCTCGATGGCGGCGCGCGCCCGCGGACTCTTATGCACACTGAGGTTGTCGAGGACGACGAGGTGTCCTGGGCGCAGGGTGGGAGCCAGGAGGTGCTGGACAAAGGCGTCAAACGCCAAGCCATCGATGGTGCCGGGCACGACCACGCTGGGGCCGATGCCTGCCGGGGTCAGCGTGGCTAGCCAGGATGTGGTCTGCCAGCGGCCCCGTGGCACGCTTCCCACCGCCCTGACGCCGCGTGGGGCGCGGGCTCGGAGCGGCGTCAGCGTCGTCGGCGTGTGCGTTTCATCGAGAAAGATGATCGTCGTCGGATCAACGGTGGCCATCTGCGCCCGCCACGCGGCTCGTACGGCCTCATCCCGTTCCGCCGCAATCACCGTTTTTTTTGAGCGGCAAGTCCAGCTTCGCCACCAGGCGGCCCATGGTGGTCCGGCTGACACGCACTCCATGCTCGCGAGCCCAGCGATCGCAGTGGCTGGCCAGTGTGGCATCGGCCTCCCCCGCCACTTGCGCTTGGAC
>DATEOS010000480.1:0-2483 GCA_035273815.1 Candidatus Limnocylindria bacterium | reverse complement strand
GCACCACGATGCTGGCCGGGTGGATGATGCTCCCGTCTGGTGCCTTCACCGCGGCGTCGAGTGAGTCGCGATCCCACATGATGATGGCCACCTGGTCGGTGCTGGCGGCGAAGGTGGCCAGGTCCTGCGGCGAGAGCTGGCGGCTCTTGAGCGCCCGGTTGTCCTGGTCGGCATGAAACGGGTGCGTGTGCCAGCTGCCGATGATCCTGGGCAGCGAATCGCACGTTCCGGTTACCGCCAGCTGCAGCTGCCGCATGTTCCTCGCCGGCAGCAATCCGGTGACGCTCACGACGGCAACGTCCACCGATCCCTGCAGGCAGCCGAGATACTCCTTCTGGGTCGGGCGCACCGTGCCCAGCATGCGCTCCATCGTGTTCAGGTCCTGCAGGCTGTCCCAGTTGCGGTTCGATTCCTCGAAGATGTTGTTCATCGAGTCGAGGACGGCCCGTGACAGGCTGACGCTGCCTTCGGGCCGCGCCGCGCCCGGCGGCACGGCCGCTGAAAGCAGCAACGCGCCCGCCAGGGCCGCGCAACCCGTTGAACGCACGAACATGCCTGAAAAATACACTCGACCTCCGGAGCTCCCGTGAAACGCAGTACGATGGTCACCATCGGCGCACTGGCGGTCTTCGGCGCCTACCTGCTCTACAGCACGCTCACGTCGCAGAAGTACTCCTGCACCGTCAGCGTCACCTATCAGGGGCGGAGCGGCACTGCCACCGCATCGGCCGCGTCCGAGCACGACGCGAAGCAGCAGGCACAGACGACGGCGTGCGGCCCGATCACGAGCGGCATGAACGAGTCGATCGCCTGCAGCAATACGCCGCCCGCCAAGACCGAATGCGTGACGCTCTGAGGTGACGGCACGCTTCGAGTTTCCCCATCCGGTCATCCTGCTCCTGGGCTGCGTCGCCATCGCCGCGGCCCTCACCTGGGTGGTACCCGCGGGGGTCTACGACCGGAAGGATGACCCGGTCACGGGACGTGCCGTCGTCGTCGCCGGCACCTTCCACCGGGTAGACCCGGCCCCAGTCGGGGTGTTCCAGGCACTGGTCGCGGTGCCGAAGGGCCTGATCGACGCCGCGAGCGTGATCTTCCTCATCTTCCTTTCCGGCGGTGCGTTCACTGTGGTGGATCGTACCGGCGCGCTGCGTCGGCTGGTCGATGCGCTGGCACGGCGTCTGGTGGATCGCGGCGTCCTGGTCATACCCGTGGTGGGCCTGGCCTTTGCCGCCGGCGGTGCCTTGATGCAGATGTCGGAGGAACTGGTGGCCTTTGCGCCACTCCTCCTGCTCATCTGCGCGTCGCTGGGCCTCCCGCCCCTCATGGCCGTGGCCATGAGCATCGGCACCGCCGCGATCGCCGCCGCCTTCTCACCGGTCGATCCCTTCATGGTCGCCATCGCCCAGAAGGTGGCAGGGCTGCCCGTCGGGTCGGGCTGGGAGTTCCGGACGGTGCTCCTCGCCATCGCGCTGGCCTACTGGCTCTGGAGCATCACCCGCTACGCCTCGCGGCACCTGAACCCCCCGGACACCATCGCGCGGCCGGATGAGCGCGACCAGCGGCTCACCATGCGGCACCTGCTCGTGATCGTGGTGGTCGCGCTCACCTTCGTGTTCTTCGGCATCGGCGCACAGCAGTGGGGTTGGGACTTCGATAAGCTCGCCACGCTGTTTCTCATCATGGGTCTCGTGTCCGGGGTTGTGGGCGGCCTGGGCATCTCGGGAACGGCGGAGGCGCTCGTTGCCGGCGCGCGTGACATGACGTTCAGCGCGCTCATCGTCGGCCTGGCCCGCGGCATCTTCGTCGTGCTCGACGAGGGCCATATCGTGGACTCGCTGGTGCACGCCCTGGTGACCCCGCTCGAGGGGCTGCCCGTGACGGCCGCCGCGATCGGCATGTTCTTCGCCCAGGCCCTGATTCACATTCCCGTGCCGAGCACCAGCGGGCAGGCCGTGCTGACCATGCCCATCCTCGCACCCGTCTCCGACCTCATCGGGCTCTCACGCCAGGTCACGGTGCTGGCCTACCAGCTCGGCAATGGCACGTTCGACCTGCTCTTCCCGACGAACGGGCCACTGCTCGCACTGCTCGCGGTATCCGGTGTCCGCTTCGACGACTGGTTCAAGTGGGTGCTTCCGCGTTGCCTGATTCTCGCCGCGTTCGGGTGCCTGGCGGTGGTGGTGGCGATCGCGATCGGTTGGCATTGACGCGGGAGGCATGATGGAACGCAGGGAATTTCTGGCGAGCGGTACGGCTGCTGCCGCCGTCGCATCACAGCTGGCTGCCTGCAGGCGGGAGACGCCGGCGCCAGCCGCCGCGAAGGCCGTGTTCGGGCTCGAGGAAGCCACCATTGCTCACCTGCAGGAGAACATGGCGTCGGGGGTCACCGCCGCCTCGATCACCCAGCAGTACCTCGACCGCATCGCGGCCATCGATCATTCAGGGCCGTCAGTGAATTCCGTGATCGAGCTCAACCCCGA
>DATEOS010000479.1:0-2355 GCA_035273815.1 Candidatus Limnocylindria bacterium | reverse complement strand
GACGAGGACGGTCTCGACGGCCATCACCACGGCGACCCAGGCGACCAGCTCGGTGAGACTGCCGCGGCTGCCGCCGTACCAGGCCGCGGCCAGTTCGGCGAGGCCGGCGAACACCGAGAAGATGCCGGCGCCGCGGATCTTGCCCTGCACGCGGGAGATGGCCAGGAAGAAGTGGTGGAAGACGAACGGGAGGTAGGTCAGCGCCAGGATGGCCAGGGCGGCGCCGGCCGAGGTGGCGTACCGGCTGCCGAACAGGCCCATGATCGGCTCGGCGAACACCGCCACGAAGATCGACACCGGGAGACCGGCCACCAGGCAGATGAGCAGACCCATCCGGACCTTCGAGCGCAGCGCCGCCCGGTCGCCGCTGGCCACCGCGAAGAGCGTCAGCGCGACGTTGCCCGGCACCATGGCGAGGAACGAGGTGACCATGAACGCGGTGTAGAAGGAGGCGTTGGCCTCGGCCGACAGCACCGCGGTGACCACCAGCGGCAGCGCGGCCCGGGGCAGGTAGGTGGCCAGGTTCAGCAGGTTGTGGTCGAACGTCGACCGTCCCCGGCCGCGCAGCAGCGACGCCCGTGGCCGTACCGAATCGACCATGCCCCTGCGCCGCAGCGCCCGGCCCAGGACCGCGACCGAGGCGACCATGCCGGCCACCCAGGTCAGCAGCAGGGTGCCGCCGTCCAGGGCAAGCGGGAGCACGGCGAGCGCGCCGAGCAGCACCAGCTTGATCACCGAGAACCAGGCGTTGCGCATCAGCTGCATCGGGCCGGCGAGCAGGCCGACCAGCGCCTCGTCCAGGACCAGGGTCATCGCGTTCAGGGCGATGCCGAAGATCAGCAGCGCCGTGGTGGCCGGGCCGCCGAGCGCGTCCCGCAGCCCGGGGATCGCCAGGTGCGCGAGGGCCACGTACGCCAGGCCACCGAGCGTCGCCGCGGCGCCGGACACCAGCAGGCAGGTGGAGATCAGTTCCCACCGGCGGCCGGTCAGCCGCGGCAGGTCGGAGATCAGCATCGTCCCCATGCCGAACATGCCGATGGTGCCGATGAGGGTCATGGCGGACACCGCCGCGGACGCCTGCCCGACCGCCTCGGCGGGCGCGGTCCGGGCGGCGAGCCACCAGTACGCGAAGCCGAACAGCGACGTGATCGCGGTCGTGGCCATCAGCGAACCGGCATTGAGGAAGAGGTCCACGTGACCCCGGCTCAGCATGCTGCCGGTGCGGCCCGGGTCCGGTCGCCCGGCACCCGCGCTCTGCGGCACGGCCTCGGTTGTGGTCACGCGGGTCCCCCAATGATCGACATGGAAAAGGTAGTGACTCGCCGTATTTGGGGGATACGGCCCGGCGGACGGAGATTCGTTCGCATTCGTCCGCCGGGCAACTCCGGTCGGTGATCGCCTCCGCCCGTTCGGGCCATCTTTGGTGCGCCCGAGGTCCCACCTGTTTCCCCTGGTCACAGGGGCCTCACTCGGCGCCGGATCAGTCGCTGCGCTTCATGGCCCGGACACCGACGGCCAGGCCCAGGACGGCGACGGCCGTCGCGGCCAGCGCGCCGGTGACCGTGGTGGAAGCCCAGATGTCGCCCCGGAACAGTGCGCGCTCGGCATCCACCACGTACGTCAGGGGGTTGAACCGCGCCATGGTCCGGAGCCAGCCCGGGCCGCCGTCGATCGGCAGCAGCATGCCGGCGAGCAGGAGCAACGGGAAGAGCAACGTCTGCTGCACGGTCCAGAACAGCCACTCCTGGTTCTTCGAGGCCAGCGCGAGGGTGTACGACAGTGCGCCCAGGCCGACGCAGAAGCCGGCCAGGATCACCATGCCGATCACCGCGCCGGTCAGGTGCAGCCGGAAGCCGAACGGCAGGCACACCGCGACGATCAACGCGGCCTGCGCCACCATCGGCACGATCTCCTTGAGTGCCCGGCCGATCAGCAGCGCGGGGCGGCGCAGCGGCGTGACCAGCATCCGCTCGTGCGACCCGGTCTGGATCTCGAACAGCAGGTTGGAGCCGGTCATCGAACTGGCGAACAGGCACGACATCACGACGATGCCGGGGACGAACCACTGCAGCGCCGAGCCGCCCTCCACCTCGGGCAGCAGCGGTGCGAACAGGGCGAGGAACACCAGCGGCTGCACCATGCTGATGATGATCGTGAACGGCTGGCGCAGGGTGGGCCGCAGTTCGCGGCTGAACACGGTACGGACGTCGGCGACGAGCGTGGTCATGATTCAGGCCTCCACGAGCTGAGCGACGGGGGTGTCCTGCGGGGTCTGGCCGGCCGCGCCGCCCTCGCGCAGGCTGCGTCCGGTGAGCTCGAGGAACACGTCGTCGAGGGTGGGACGGGTGACCTCGA
>DATEOS010000478.1:0-5949 GCA_035273815.1 Candidatus Limnocylindria bacterium | reverse complement strand
GATCAGGCCTCCGATGATCAGCCATGGGCCGATGCTCGAGCCGATCTGCACCGCCGGCACGATCGCCTGGCGCACGCTCATCCACGGATCGCGCTCGCGATCCTGCAGCGCGTGCCCCACCTCGTGGGCGATGACCGCGGCGGCCGCCACGGAGAGGCCGGTCGATGCCGGCACGCCCAGCATCTGATTCGTCGGATCGAGGTTGCCGAGCTCGGGCTTGCCGGCGACCGTGCTGCTCACGCGCAGCACCTTGCCCCGCGGGTCGTAGTGATCGGTCAGCTGACCGGGGACCGGCTCGATCCGTACCTCCGTCAGCCCCTGCCGGTCGAGGAGCCGTCGGGCAAAGTCGAAGGCGTTGAGCTGGATACCAGAGTCGATCTTCGACCACTTGGCATAGGTCGAGCGCACGCGCCAAGCGGCCCAGCCGGTAATGGCAATGCTCGGAATGAACACCAATAGGATGTAGGGCAGGAAACCACCCATCGCTTTGTCGTGCTACCTCCTTGGGAGCGTTTCGAGTATATCCCAGCCTCGATGAAGGCCTGATTCGGGCCCGATGAAGAGGCCTTAGCCGGTCTTCTCCGGTCCGCCAGCACCCAGCAGCACATGGTCGCGGCCCAGCCCGCGTCGCCATGCGTCGGCCGGCATGGCCGGCCGACCCTCCGGCTGCACCACGTCCAGCGCCAGCGCTCCCTGGCCGGTCGCGACCTCGGGCCAGGCTCCGGGCAGCAGCGCCCCCATCGGCATGCCGTCGATGCCAGGGGTCGGATGGGCGGCCCGGACGTGCAGTCGTCGCCCATCGATCGTGGTCCACGCTCCTGGCCAGGGCTGCAGGGCGCGGACCTGCCGGTCGAGAACCTCCGCGGGCTTGCGCCAGTCCAGCCAGCCATCGACCCGATGGAACGGCTTGATCAGGGTCGCCTGCTTCGGATCCTGCGCTTCGGTCTGCAGCGCGCCGCTTGCCCAGCGCTCCAGCTCCGGCGGCACGACCTCGGCGGCCAGCGCGGAGAGCTGGGCCTCGAGCTCGGGCGTGGTCTCGCGACCGTGCAGCGCGACCGGCCACTGGGCCACGATCGGCCCGGCGTCGAGCTCCGGGATCATGACCATCAGGCTGACCCCGCCCGTCTGGTCGCCGGCCAGGATGGTCGACGCCACCGGCGCAGCCCCGCGGTGGCGCGGCAGGAGTGATGGGTGGACGTTCAACGGCGGACGCTCGCCGATCGACAGCAGGTCATCTGGCACCAGCTGGCCGTATGCGACCAGCAGGAGGCCATCCGGAGCGAATCGATCCAGTGCCCGATGCGCCTCGTCGGAACGCAGGCGGCGTGGCGTCTCGACCAGCAGGCCGTGCTCGCGTGCCCAGCCGGCGATCGGGGTCGGCCGTGACTGGAGACCGCGCCCGGCCGGGCGGTCCGGCTGGCTGATCACCAGCAGCGCATCGGTCAGGTCCGCCAGGCGAGCGAGCAGCGGGACGCCGAAGGGGCCGGTTCCCAGGAAGGCGACCCGGCCCAGGCCGCTCACCGGCGAACGCTCGTCACTAGATGCCTGCGGTCGTCTCTTCCTCGATCTCCGCGTGCTCGCTGACGCGCACCAGCTCCTCCAGCGACTCGAGGTAGTCGATGTAGAGCACGCCATTGAGGTGGTCGATCTCGTGCTGCAGCGCACGTGCGAAGAGATCCTGGGCCTTGACTCGGAACTCCTTGCCGTGGCGGTCCTTGGCCTTGACGGTCACTTTGGCGGAGCGGGTGACCTCTGCCACGAAGCCCGGGATCGACAGGCACCCCTCCCAGTCCACGATCTCACCCGAGGACTTCACGATCTGGGGGTTGATGAGCTCGGTGATCTTCTCCTCGAGCTCGATCACCGCGACCTGCAGCGGCACGCCGATCTGGTTGGCCGCCAGGCCGATGCCCGGGGCATCGCGCATCGTCTCCAGCATGTCGTCGAGCAGGCGATGGAGCGAGGCGTCGAACTGGGTGACCTTCCTGGCACGCTCGCGGAGGATCGGCTCCTCGGCGGTCAGGATGCGGCGGATGACCATGGCCGCCATTCTACCGATGCCTACAGGAGCGACTCCGGGTCAACGTCGATGGCCACCCCGGCCGGCGCCCGCTCCAGCGCCGCCGACCGGGCATCTGCGTCCTGGGCGCGGAGCACGACCTGGAATCGCCAGCGTCCGGCGCGTCGGGCGACGTACGAGGGCAGCGGCCCGTGGACCTCGACGCCGGGCACTCGCACCGCATCGGCCGCGGCGCGGCCACGGGATTCGGCGCGGTCACGATCCGGATCGGCAATGAGCAGACGCGCCAGGACCGTGGCCGGCGGATAGCCAAGCAGCTTGCGTCGCAGCAGCTCCTCGTCGGCGAACCCGTCAACGTCGAGGCGGGCGGCGGCGCGCACCGCGTAGTGGTCGGCGGCGTAGGTCTGGATGATGACGCGCCCCGGCATGGGTCCCCGACCGGCCCGACCGGCAACCTGGGCCAGCAGCTGGAAGGTCCGCTCCGGCGCCAGGTAGTCCGGCAGGTTGAGGGTCACGTCCGCGGCGATGACCGCGGCCAACGTCACGGTCGGCAGATCGAGGCCCTTGGCCGCCAGCTGCGTGCCCACCAGGACGTCGATGCGGCCGTCGCGCAGGTCGTCGTAGATCGCCTCAAAACCACGCCGCGCAGCCAGTGCGTCGGAGTCCAGGCGCGCAACCCGAAGGTGCGAGAACGTGCTGCGCAGCTCGGCCTCCACCCGCTGCGTGCCGGCGCCGAAGTAGCGGATCCGGCCAGAGCCGCAATGCGGGCATCGTTCGGGCGGCGGAGCCGTGCGCCCGCAGTGATGGCAGCGCAGCCGCTCGCCCTCCGAGTGATAGACGAACGGCAGGTCGCAGTCCGGGCAGCGCAGGCTTTCGCCGCAGTCGCGGCACAGGATGAAGGTGGAGGCGCCGCGCCGGTTCATGAGCAGGATCGCCTGCTCGGTTCCGGGCCGAAGGTCGCGAAGCGCCGCGTGCAGCAGCCGCGAGAAGATCGACCGGTTGCCCTCCGATAGCTCATCGCGCAGGTCGACCAGCTCGATCCGAGGCGCGCGCCCGACGCGGCGCTCGCGCAGCACGCTGCGCTCAACCAGCCCACCACGCACCCGTGCCAGCGTCACGACATCCGGCGTGGCGGTGCCGAACACGGCGCGACCGCCGCTCAGCGCAGCGCGCCGGCGCGCCACCCAGCGCCCGTCATAGCGCGGGGTGCGATCGGACTTGAATCCGGTGTCATGCGCCTCATCGGCGACGATCAGGACCGGACCGGTGAGCGGCGCGAACACCGCCGTCCGGGTGCCCACCACCACCCGTGCCTCGCCACGCAGGATCCGCCACCACTCGTCGTGGCGCTCCCCCGCCGACAGGCCGGAGTGCAGCACCGCCAGCGCATCGCCGACCAGCCCGTGCAGCCGATCCGCCAGCTGCGGGATCAGCGACACCTCCGGCACCAGCACGATCGCCGCTTCACCCCGCTGCAGCGCCGCATCGATCGCCGCCATGTAGACGTCCGTCTTGCCTGCCGCTGCCACGCCCTCCAGCAGCAGCTCACCGCCCGGCGGCAGCGCGTCGATCGCCTTCAGCGAGGCCAATTGCTCGTCCGCCAGGTCATGGGTCGGCGGAGCCGATGGTTGCCGGTGGGCCAACGGGTCGCGCTCGACGTCGCGCCAGTCCAGCTCCGCGGCGCCAATCGCCACCAGCCGCCGGGCCGGCGCAAGCAGGGAGCCGGCATCCACCCCGAGCTCGTCCGCGAGGTCGGGCAGCGTCCGCTCGCCGTCGACCAGGGCCGACAGGAGTGCCTGCTGGACCGGCGCCCCCTTGCGCGGCGGAGGCCCATCCGGGACGGCCCGCAGCACGCGCACGCGCCGCGCCGTCACCCCCGCCGGTCGGAGCTGCCAGCGTGGACGCACCGCGCCGCTGCGGCGCAGGCGTTCCAGCCACTGTTCGCGGCCACGCCTCGGCGCCAGCCGCATGAGGGCCGTATCGGTCACCACGCCGTCCTCGGCCGGCAGCGCGTCCAGCCCATCGGGCCGGTCCGCATCCGGACCCAGTTCCCAGCGCCGATCCAGTCTCGACTCCAGTCCGGGCGGCAACATGGCTGCGATGGTGGTGCCGACCGGTGCCCGGTAGTAGGCGGCGATCTCTTCGGCCAGGGCCAGCAGCTCCGGCGTCAGCATCGGCGCGGAGACGACCGCCTCGATGTCGCGCAGCCCCTGGCCAGGCTCGAGCTCGTCGGGAGCGCCCCCCATCAGGTAGCCGAGCGCCAGCCGATGCCCGTAGGGCACCAGCACCAGCGAGCCGGGCTCGATGCCATCACCCAGCTCTGCCGGCAGCCGGTAGGTGAACGTGCGCTCCGGCCGGTCGGCGATGGCGTCGACCGCGACCCGAACGACGTCGCTGGCGGGCTCCACCGGGCGAGCCGTCAGACGCGCACCTGCCGCGGCGGATCGCGACGCGCCTCGGCCTGGATGATCTCCCAGATGCGGTCGGCGGCGTCGTCCGGGTGCCCGGTCTCGTTGACGATCACGTAGTCGTAGTCGCCGCTGGACGCCATCTCGACCTCCGCGTTCCGGCGCCGCACGGCCAGCGAGTTGGCATCCTCCGACCCGCGCCCGGCAAGGCGCGCATCCAGGTCCTCGATCGACGGCGGCATGACGAAGATGAGCAGCGCGTCCGGCACCCGCTGCCGCACGGAACGTGCGCCCTGCGGGTCGATGGTCAGGATCGCGTCGCGCCCGGCGGCCAGGATGCCGCGAACCTGCTCCAGCGGCGTGCCATACCAGTTGTCATGCACCTGGGCGGACTCGAGCAGGCCGCCATCCTCGCGCATGTGCGTGAACTCGTCGAGCGTCAGGAAGTGGTAGTGCACCTTGTCGATCTCCCCCGGCCGTCGCTCACGCGTCGTGGCGGTCACGATCGGCACGACCTGGGGCCGGCTGTCCGCCAGCTCCGCCACGATCGTGCTCTTGCCCACTCCCGACGGTCCCGACACCACCACCAGCATCGGGTTCGGGAACGTCATGCGCTTGTCCGGCTCGGGATCGTGCTCCGACCGCGGCAGCGGCTCGTCGGGCGTCATCGGCTCCGCCACCTGGTCAGCCATCGGCGTCCACCAAGCGGGCGCCAACGCCCGAAGGCAGGGCTGTGCTCTGGATCCCGACCTCGGCCAGCGACTCCGCCAGGTCGGCGGGGAGCTCGCTCCAGGCGTTCAGCCGCCGCCCGTCCAGGGGCCGGTCGAACGTCAGCCGTGCCGCATGCAGGAATTGCCGCTGCAGGTCGCGCGGGCCCGGGCCGCCGCCGTAGCGCACGTCGCCGGCAATCGGGAGGCCAAGATAGGCGAGGTGCGCCCGCAGCTGGTGGGTGCGACCCGTCTTCGGCCGCAGCGAGAGCAGGGTGTACCCGCCCGCCGCGCCGAGCTGCTCGTACTCGGTGACCGCCTCACGGCCCTCGGCCACCACCGCCATGCGCTGCCGGTCCCGCGGGTGGCGACCCACCGGCGCCTCGATCCGGCCGCGGGGGGCGGGCGCCGCACCGCGCACCAGCGCCACGTACTCCTTCTCGATCATCCGCGTCCCGAACTGGCGCATCAGGCTGGCCTGCGCCTCATCCGTCTTGGCCACCACCAGCAGGCCAGACGTGTCCTTGTCCAGGCGATGGACGATCCCCGGCCGGCCGACACCGGCAATGCCGGCCAGCGGCTCGCCCATCGCCTCGGCGCGGCCCAGCAGGGCGTTGACCAGGGTGCCCGACGCGTGGCCCGCGCTCGGATGGACGACCAGGCCCGCCGGCTTGTCGACGATCAGCGTGGTCGCGTCCTCGTAGGCGATCCGCAGCGGAATCTGCTCGGGCTGCAGGTCAACGTCCGGCGGCGCCGATAGCTCGACCTCGATGCGCTCACCGCCGCGCAGGCGGTCCGACGAACGGCCGCGCCG
>DATEOS010000477.1:0-4129 GCA_035273815.1 Candidatus Limnocylindria bacterium | reverse complement strand
CGCCGGTCATCACCGCATCCAGCCGCGCCCCGCCCATGGCCCGCACCAACAACGGCTCCCGCAGGCTGCCGCCGCGCAGCCGGTCCAGATCGAAGGTGCGCTCCCGGACCCGCAGCAGCCCGTGCACCAGGTTCAACGTGTCCGGCCGCCGGGTCAGCACCAGGTTCGCGTAGGTCAGCAGGGACTGCCCGACCGCGATCAGCACCGCGGCCGCCAGCACGAGGACCAACACCACCGCGGGGCTGAGCCGGCCGGCCAACCACCGGCTCAGCGCGTCCCCGAACCCGGCCTGATAGGCCACCCCCAGCGCCGCACCGATGCTCAGCAACCCCGACCAGCTCAGCGGGCTGTAGCGCAGCCAGGACGGTTTCCACGAGGCCAGCACCCGGCCCGCCGGAGCGGACTGCCCGTCCTCGCCCAGCAGCAACCCCCGCAGCACGGCGACCTGTCCGGTTTCCACGGCATCCAACTCGAAGGCGTTGTCGCCCTTGGCTTCTTGGCCGGTGCTGACCCGCAGCACAGTGAGCCCCAGCAGCCTGTGCAGCACCCGCGCTTCGGTCTGCACCGAGCGGATCCGGTTGCGCGGCACCGAGAGTTCGCTGCGTTGCAGCAGGCCCGTACGCAGCACGACATCCTGATCGTCGATCCGGTAGCTCGTGGTGAACCACCGGGCCACACCGAGCACCACGATGAGCCCCACCCCGACCAACGACCACACCGGATTCTGGGTGGCCGATCCGAGAACGATCGCCCCGATCAGCAACGGAAGCTGGTTGAGCACCTCATGGACCGGGTGCACCAACAACATGCGCGGTGAAAGACGTTGCCATTGCGCACTTTCCGTTGCCGTCATGTTGCGTCGTGGCCGCCGAGCGCGGCGATGTCGGTCAGCTGGGCCACCACCTGATCGGCCACCGGCGCATCGAGAGCCACGATCCGCACCGCGCCGGCCGAGGACGCCGTCGTCACGGTCACGTTGGCCAACCCGAACAGCCGGTCCAGCGGGCCACGGTAGGTGTCGACGGTCTGCACCCGCGAGATCGGTGCGATGCGACGCTCCTGCACCAGCCAGCCGGTGCGGGTGTACACCGCCTGCGGACCGATCTGCCAGCGGTGCACCCGGTACCGCCAGATCGGCGCCACCACCACCGACACCAGCGCACCCGCCGCGGTGAGTGCCCCCGCGGCGGCATGCAACCAGGGCATCCGCGGGTCCACGACGAACCAGATCAGCTGCGCGAACACCACGCCCAGCCACGGAATCGCCGCGCCCAGCGCCCACACCAGCGGCGCGCTGCGGCTGGGCGGATAGGCGGGTTCGGCCATCTGCACGGGTGCACCCATCACTCGAGCATGGCCGTCGGGCACCGTATGTTCTAGACATGACCCAGAAATGGACCGAATCACATGTCCCCGACCAGTCCGGGCGCGTCGCGATCGTCACGGGTTCCAACACCGGCCTCGGCTACGAGACGGCCCGGGTGCTCGCCGCCCGCGGCGCCGCGGTGGTCATCGCGGTCCGCGATACCGCCAAGGGTGAGCAGGCCGCGGCCAAGATCCGCGCCGCCACCCCGAAGGCCGACCTGCAGGTGGTCCCCCTCGACCTGGGCTCGCTGCAGTCGGTGCGCACCGCGGCCGAGCAGCTCAAAACCGAGCACCCCCGCATCGATCTGCTGATCAACAACGCCGGGGTGATGTACCCGCCCAAGCAGACCACCGCCGACGGCTTCGAGTTGCAGTTCGGCACCAACCACCTCGGCCACTTCGCCCTGACCGGGCTCCTGCTGGAAAACATTCTGCCCGTGGAGAATTCACGCGTGGTGACGGTCGCGAGCATCGCGCACCGCAATCAGGCCAAAATTCATTTCGACGATCTGCAGTGGGAGCGCAGCTACAACCGGGTTGCCGCCTACGGGCAGTCCAAGCTGGCCAACCTGATGTTCGCCTACGAATTGGACCGTCGCCTCAAGGGCAGGAACACGCTCTCGGTCGCCGCGCATCCGGGCGTCTCGAACACCGAACTGATGCGGCACACGCCCGGGACGAATCTGCCCGGCTACGCCACCCTGGCGAATCTGGTCACCAACTCACCGCTGGTGGGTGCGCTGGCCACCCTGCGCGCCGCCACCGACCCGGCGGTCCGCGGCGGGCAGTACTACGGCCCCGCCTTCCCCGTCCGCGCGTTCGGCGTGGTCGGGCATCCGCATCTGGTTCCGTCGAGCAGCCAGTCCCACGACGTGGCCATCCAGCAGCGGTTGTGGGCGGTCTCCGAGGACCTGACCGACGTGCACTTCCCCGTCTGACACATGCGCTCAGTCCAAGAACACCAGGACGTCATCGCCGGTCTGATCCAGCCCCGCCCCGCCGTGACCGTGGCGCCGGCCGACGCGCTGGGCCTGGTTCTGGCCGCCGATGTGACGGCCCCGGTATCGCTGCCCGGATTCGACAACTCGGCGATGGACGGATTCGCGGTGCTGGCCGCCGATATCGCCGGGGCGAGCGAGGAGGCCCCGGTGACGCTGCCGGTCGCCGACGACATCCCGGCCGGCCGCACCGACACCCAGCCGCTCGAACCCGGTACCGCCCAACGGATCATGACCGGTGCCCCGCTGCCGCCGGGGGCGACCACCGTGGTCCCGGTGGAAGCCACCAACTCCGATTTCGGAGCGGATTTCGCCAGCCAGCCCCAGGTGCAGATCCGCGTCGCCACCCGCGAGGGCCAGCACATCCGCCGCGCCGGTGAGGACGTCGCCGCGGGCACCACGGTGCTGCGGGCCGGCCAGCTTCTCAGCCCGGCCGCACTGGGACTGGTGGCCGCGCTGGGTCTGCCCGAGGTCAGCGTGTTGCCCCGGCCCAGGGTGCTGGTGATGTCCACGGGATCGGAACTGGTCGGTCCGGGCACCCCGCTGCAGCCGGGCCAGATCTACGAATCCAACGCGGTCATGCTGGCCGCGGCGGTCCGCGACGCCGGTGCCGAGGCCGTCACCGGGCCGATGGTCAGCGACGACCCCGAGCTGTTCCGCGCCGCGCTGGCCGAGCACGCCGGGGCGGTGGATCTGATCATCACCACCGGCGGTGTCAGCGCCGGCGCGTACGAGGTGGTCAAGGACGCCCTCGGCGGCACCGTCGAGTTCGTCAAGGTCGCCATGCAGCCGGGGATGCCGCAGGGGTCCGGCCGGGTGAACGGTGTGCCCATCGTGACGCTGCCCGGCAACCCGGTCAGCGCGCTGGTCTCCTTCGAGGTGTTCCTGCGGCCGCCGCTGCGGGCCGCCATGGGCCTGCCCGCCCAGCGCCCCCGCATCACCGCGACCCTGGGCGAGGACCTGACGTCGCCGGCCGGTAAGCGCCAGTTCCGCCGCGGTGTCCTCGGCTATGAGAAGGGACAGGCCGTGGTGACCAGTTACGGCCCGCCCGCCTCGCATCACCTGCGCTGGCTGGCGTCCGCGAACTGCCTGCTCGACATTCCACTCGGTATCGACAAGGTGGCCGCGGGGTCACAGGTCGACGTGTGGGATCTCACCGGCGGCTGACACCCCGAAAACCCAACGTAGAATCGGGACCCAAATGGCCAGACCTGCGCGTTCACCCGATGATGACAGCTCTGAAGCGCAACGCTTCATCGAACTCGTCCGTTCCACCGTCCCTCCGGTCCATCAGGCCGGCCTGCCGTTCATCGCCGGCGGGCTCGGCCTGGCCGCGGCCGGCAAGAACCGTCGCTGGCTGCGTAACACCGGCCTGGGCGCGGCGGCATTCTGTGCGCTGTTCTTCCGCCACCCGCCCCGGGTCGCGCCGACCCGGAAGGGGGCCGTCGTGGCCCCCGCCGACGGGCTGGTGACGCTGATCGACACCGCCGTCCCGCCGGCCGAGCTGGGTCTCGGCGATGCCCCGATGCAACGGATCAGCATCTTCCTGTCGATCTTCGACGCCCATGTCCAACGGGCGCCGGTGGCCGGCAAGGTGATGGGCGTGGTGCACCGGCCGGGCAAGTTCCTGTCCGCCGACAAGGACACCGCCAGCGAGGACAACGAGCGCAACAGCCTGTGGCTCCGCACGCCCGAGGGCGTCGACATAGTCGCCGTGCAGATCGCCGGGCTGATCGCCCGGCGCATCGTGTGCAGCGCGCAGGCCG
>DATEOS010000476.1:0-2000 GCA_035273815.1 Candidatus Limnocylindria bacterium | reverse complement strand
CGTCGGCAGCGGCTGCGCCAGCGGTCCCTTGTACACGTACTGCGCGAGGCCCGTCTTCTCGAAGTCGGCCGCGATGGTCGCCGGCGGCGCGTAGTCCTCGATCACCATCACCAGCACTTCTTCCGGGTTGCCCCGCAGGAAGTCGCGGATGTCCTCGAATTCCGGCGCGAGCGGGCGGCTGCCGATCTCACAGAAGCCGTGGCACAGGTAGAGCGCCGGCGGCCCGCTGGGCTCCCCGGTCAGCCGGTTGCGGATGCGCACCGCGATGGCCGTGGCCGAGTCGCCCACCGCCTGGGCGATCTTGACCGCCGACTGGGCCTCGGCCTCGAGGTCGGTACGCACGATGCCTTCCACCGGAACGCCGTTGTGCACGTCGATGAGGAGGCCGCGAATCCCCGCCTGCAGCTGCCGCTTGATGCTCCCATTCTGCTGCGGGAACATCCAGTTGATCATGTCGACGTTGGACATCGAGTTGTGCGTCGCGGCGAAGACGACCTCGTCAATCGGGCGATCGCAGAGCAGGGTCGAGCCGTTGCACTCCATCGGTCCTTCCACCGGTTCGGCCTTTCCCGGCCGTGCCAGCGCCACCACCGAACCGCCTAGCACCAGCACGAGGAGCGATACCACCGCCACACGCCGGCTGAACCAGCCGCCGGTCTGCTTCTCGAGTGCCACTTCCGCGGCGGTCTCTTCGGGCAAGGAGCCTAGCACGAGCCGGAAGAGCTCGCGGAGGCCGATGTAGCAGAGGCCCAGACCGGCGAGCAGGGTGAGCGCGGCGGCGGCATCGACCGGGTTGGCCACCACGAGCCCGCCGGCCAGCGTGATGCCGAGCGACCAGAGCAGGATCATCCCGGGCGTCCGGGGGGGGGTCGCGACCTTCCGGAGAAGTTCTTCGCCCCGGCGAATCGGATCCGCTGTCTCGAGCAGTGACGTGGCGGCCGCGGTAATCAGGAGCCCGATGCCGCCCAGCGTGATGCCCCAGGCCAGAAGTCCCGTGAAATACGCCCGCCAGAGACCCGCAATGGCACCTCGCTCGAGTGGCTCCTGGGACAGGATCCTGGCGACGGCCCGCCCGCCCGGTATCACCGCGGCCAGGAGGACGGCGGCCACCAGCAACCCGATGCCCGCCCGGAGGAGGGCCCGGCGTCGGTCGCCCGCCATGGTGACACCCAGGGCGATCAGGGCCGGGCCTGAAATCAGGAACAGCGTACCCATCCGCGAGAGGAACTCCAGCAGCCGGAGCGCCCGGCGGATCTTGCCTGTCGCCGGCCGCTGGTTCAGGTCCGAGGCGAAGTGCTCGAGCCGGGGCGGGATCTTGTCCGCCATCTCGGGGCTCATGCTCTGGACCGCGGACTGCACCAGCACCCCCACGTCCGGCAGCGAGAGCAGCACCCGCTGGCCCGTCGTCGAGACGGCCGACCGGTGGGCTGCGCGCACCGCGGAGCGGACAATGGCCCGGAAGGGCGCCGTAGCCACGAGGCCGCCTGCCGTGGCCACGATGATCGGACGGAACGCCACCAGGTCGGGCTTCTCGACGAGCACGGCATTGGTCAGCCGGTCGGCCACGAAGGCCGACACCCGAGGGTCGTCCAGCGCGGCCGCGGTGCGGTCGGCCATCGCCTCGCCGTTCAGGATCCCCCGGGCCGCGTCGCTCGACAGAGCGCCCGCGGCAGTCAGGATTAGGCCCAGGGCGAGGATCGGGTACGCGAACCTGCCGGAAGAATTTCTCATGGGAGTTGTGCTATGATACATGCTCGGCACCGCATATGGGACGGTGCCTCCCCCTACAAGGAAACCCGATGCGTTCGATGCCCCTTTCAGCCCGTCTGCTGCCGGGAGTTGGCCTGCTGGTCCTGTTGTTTGGTTTGCTGCCCGGCAGGCTGGAGGGGCAGGGGGTGAACCACCTCTACGACAAGTTCCAGTTCGGGGCGTCGGCGGCGGACGTGGTCCTCAGCTCCGATATCCAGATCAACAGCTCCGATGGCTCGACCGGCAGCACT
>DATEOS010000475.1:0-2422 GCA_035273815.1 Candidatus Limnocylindria bacterium | reverse complement strand
AGGAGCTGGCCGCCGAGTACCACAAGCTGCACCCGAACGTGACGGTCAAGGCGTCGCCCGGCGCGCCCACCACCGACGACCTGCTCACCAAGCTGTCGGCCGGCTTCGCCGGGGGCAGCTACCCGGACATCTCGTACGCCTACGGCAACTGGGCCGGTGATCTCGGCGCCAGCGGCAAGACGCAGGACCTCACCGCGTACGTCAACGAGCCGTCCTTCGCCTGGTCGGAGATGCCCGCCGCGGCCCGCGAGGTGGCCACCGCCGAGGGCAAGGTGATCGGCATCCCGGCGCTGGTGGACAACCTGGCGCTGATCTACAACAAGAAGCTGTTCGACGACGCCGGCCTGGCGTATCCGACGGACGACTGGAGCTGGCAGGACTTCCGGGACGCGGCGAAGAAGCTGACGAACCCGGCGAAGAACCAGTACGGGACCGCGTACTCGGTCTCCGGCAGTGAGGACACCACCTGGCACCTGTGGCCGCTGCTCTGGCAGAACGGCGGCAAGATCCTGGACGGCACCAAGCCGGCCTTCAACTCCGACGCCGGGGTCACCGCACTGGAGACGCTGCGGGCGATCGCGGTCGACGACAAGTCGATGTACCTGGATCAGACCGATGAGAAGTACGGCCCGCTGTTCAACAGCGGCCGGGTGGCGATGATGATCTCCGGGCCGTGGTCGCTGCTGGACATCACGACCGCCAAGCTGGACTACGGGGTGGCCCTGCTGCCCGGCGTCAACGGCGACCACCAGACCGTCTCCGGGCCGGACCTGTGGGTGCTGTTCGACCACTCCGACGCCAACCGGGCCGGCGCCTCGCGGGACTTCATCAAGTGGCTGACCAGCGCCGAGATCGACGCCAAGTGGAACCTCAAGGTGGGCAACCTGCCGCTGCGCTCGACCGAGAAGGACTCCCCCGAGTTCGCCGCGTACATCAAGGAGTACCCCGGCGGCCAGAAGTTCTTCGACAACCTGGCCAACGCCAAGCAGGCCCGCCCGACCGTGGCCGGCTACGAGGTGCTGTCCCGCAACGTCGGCGATGCCATCGCCAAGGTCCTGCAGGGTGCCGCCCAGCCGAAGGAGGCACTGGACCAGGCCGCCGAGAAGTCCGCCGATGCCGTGGAGCAGTGATGGCGCTGACGTTTGCGGCCTCCCCGCGGACGCAGCCTGAGGTCACCGCCCAGGCCCGGGGCCGGCGCGGCCGGGCGCTGCGCCGCACGGCCACCGGGTGGGCCTTCGCCGGGCCGGCCACGCTGCTGGTGGTCGGCCTGTCGATCTTTCCGGCGGTGTGGGCGTTCTTCATCTCCCGCACCCGGTGGAACGGCATCGCGCCGGCCCGCGACGTGGGCTGGCGCAACTACGAACGGCTGCTCAGCGATCCGGACATGGCCGCGGCGGCGCGGCACACCCTGGTGCTGACCGCGCTGTTCGTCCCGGCGTCGATCCTGCTGGGCATCCTGATCGCGGTGGCGCTGAACCAGCGGATCCGGCTGATCGGCTTCTACCGCACGTGCATCTTCGTGCCGTACGTGGCGTCCGCGGCGGCCACCGGCATCCTGGCCAGCTTCGTGTTCAACCCGCAGTTCGGCGCGGTCAACGAGGTGCTGCGCCGGCTCGGCCTGCCGGCCCAGCAGTTCCTGGAGAGTCCCGGTCAGGCGCTGGGGGTGATCTGCGTGATCGCGCTGTGGGGCGAGGTCGGGTTCACCGCGGTGATCTACCTGGCGGCGCTGCAGGACATCCCGCAGGAGCTGATCGAGGCGGCCCGGATGGACGGCGCCGGTCCGTGGCGGGTGTTCCGCCACGTCACGCTGCCCGAGCTGCGGCCGGTCACCGTGTTCACCGCGATCTGGCAGACCATCACGGCGATGCAGTTGTTCGACCTGATCTACACCACCACCCGCGGCGGGCCGCTGAACAGCACCCAGACCGTCGTCTACTACATCTACGAGCTGGCCTTCCAGACCCAGCGGCTGGGGTACGGCGCCGCCGTCGCCTACCTGCTCTTCGCGGTGACGATGCTGCTGACCGTCGGCGTCATCTGGTACAACCGCCGTTCCGGATCGGGGGCCTTCTAGTGTTGCGCCGCTTGCCGTTCAGCCCCTGGCACCTGCTGCTGATGCCGCTCGCGCTGGTCTTCGTCCTGCCGCTGGCGCAGATGGTGCTGACCTCGTTCATGACCGCCGCGGAGATCAACCAGTTCCCGCCGAAGCTCTTCCCGACCAGCCCGCACCTGGACGGCTACCGCGCCCTGCTGAACGAGTCGCACATCCTGCGCTGGTTCGCCAACACCGTACTGGTGTCGGCGATCGCGGTCGGCTCGCACCTGATCCTCTGCTCGCTGGCCGGCTACGGCTTCGCCCGGCTCAAGTTCGCCGGGCGCGGCCTGGCCTTCCTGGCGGTCGTCGCGACGGTGATGATCCCGA
>DATEOS010000474.1:0-17370 GCA_035273815.1 Candidatus Limnocylindria bacterium | reverse complement strand
CTCTGGCGCCAGCAGCACCGTGGCGAGTGGGGGCAGGACCAGGCGCAACGAGGCAGGCTGCCCGTGCCACGGCTCGTCGGACGCATCCAGGCCGCCAAGGTTCCCGACGTTCGACCCGCCGTAGTGCTTCGAATCGGAGTTCAGAACCTCCACCCATCGGCCGGCGGAGGGCACGCCCAGCTGGTAATCGGTGCGCGGCACCGGCGTCAGGTTCTGCACCACCACCAGCGTCGCGTCGGCCGCGCGCCGAATGTACGAGAAGACGGACGACTCGACGTCGGAGGCATCGATCCAGGCGAAGGTGTCGGGCTCGGGATCGGCGGCCCACAGCGTGGGGGACTCGCGGTACAGCCGTCCAAGGTCCTCCAGGTAGCGGCCAAGCGCTGCTCGCAGGGGCTCGTCGGCCAGATCCCATGGCAGGGGAGCGTCGTGACTCCACTCGGTCAACGGCGCCAGCTCGCTGCCCATGAACAGCAGCTTCTTGCCCGGTTGGGTGAACTGGTTGCCCAGCAGGCAGCGCAGGTTGGCGAAGCGCTGCCACTCGTCGCCGGGCATCTTGCCGAGCAGCGACCCCTTGCCATGCACCACCTCATCGTGCGACAGCGGCAGCACGAAGTGCTCGGTGTTCATGTACAGGCCGCGGAAGGTGAGCCGGTTGTGGTGGTAGCGCCGATGGATGGGGTCTTCGTGGAAGTAGGCCAGCGTGTCATGCATCCAGCCCATGTCCCACTTGAAACCGAAGCCCAGGCCGCCGAGGTAGGTGGGACGCGTGACGCCCGGAAAGGCGGTCGACTCCTCCGCAATCGTCACGATTCCCGGATGCAGGCCGTACGCCCGTTCGTTGACTTCGCGCAGGAACGCGATCGCCTCCAGGTTCTCGTTGCCGCCGTACTGGTTCGGCTGCCACTCGCCGGCCTTGCGCGAGTAGTCCAGGTACAGCATCGAGGCCACGGCGTCCACCCGCAGCCCGTCGACGTGGTAACGGTCCAGCCAGAACAGCGCGTTGGCGACCAGGAAGTTGCGCACCTCGGGGCGCCCGAAGTCGAAGATGAGGGTGCCCCAGTCCGGGTGCGTTCCACGGCGCGGATCGGCGTGCTCGTAGAGCGGCGTGCCGTCGAACTCGCGCAGGGCGAACTCGTCGTTGGGGAAGTGCGCCGGCACCCAGTCGACGATCACTCCGATCCCCGCGTTGTGCAGCACGTCGACCATGGCGCGGAAGTCATCCGGGGTGCCGAAGCGGGCGGATGGCGCGTAGTAGCCCGTGACCTGGTAGCCCCACGAGCCGTCGAACGGATGCTCCGCCACCGGCAGCAGCTCGACGTGGGTGAAACCGAACCGATGGCAGTGCTCCGCCAGCTGCTCGGCGGCCTGCCGGTATCCCAGCCAGCTGCCGTCCCCGTTGCGCCGCCAGGAGCCGAGGTGGACCTCGTAGACGGACATGGGTGACCGATACGGGTCGCGGCCGGCGCGGTCGGCCATCCAGGCGTCATCGGTCCAGCCTTCGTCGAAGCCGATGTCCCACACGCGCGATGCCGTCTCGGGTCGTACCTGCTGGGAGAAGGAGAGCGGATCGGCCTTGATGCGCAGCTTCCCGTCCGCGCCCAGCACCTCGTACTTGTAGAGCTCGCCCGGACCGATCTCCGGCACGAACAGCTCCCACACGCCCGATGCACCGAGCGAGCGCATCGGCAGCAGCCGCCCGTCCCAACGGTCGAAGTCGCCGACCAGGCGCACGCTGCGCGCGTTTGGCGCCCAGACCGCGAAGGCCACGCCGTCCACGCCCTGGTGCTCGCGCGGGTGGGCGCCGAGCACCTCCCACAGGCGCTCGTGGGTGCCCTCGCCGATGAGATGGAGGTCGAGCTCGCCGAGAGTCGGCAGGAACCGATACGGATCGTCGCGCTCCCAATCTGCGCCGTCGGCGAAGTGGAACCTGAGCCGATACGAGGCGCCTGCGGCCAGGCCTGGCGCCGTGCCAGCCCACAGTCCCTGGCCCAGCGAGTCCATGCGGATCGCCTGGCCGGGGCCGGTGAGCAGGTCGACCGAGATCGCCTCCGGGTGGAATGCCACCACCCGCGTTCCGCCCACGGCCGGGTGGACACCCAGGATCGCGTGCGGGTCGTGGTGCTCGCCGTTCACCAGGAGGCCGCGATCCGGCTCCGGCACCAGCAGCTCGACGGGCGTGGACATGGGCCTAACCATAGCCCTCCCCGCCAGCAGTCTGCGTACCACGGGTCCTGTAAGCGTCGCTATGATCCGCCCATCGGCTCGAGCCTTCCATGCACAACGCTCCGGCATCACTGCGCTACCTCGGCCATGCCACCGTGCTCATCGAGCTGGCCGGGCGCCGCATCCTCACCGACCCTGTCCTCACGGACCGCGTGGCCTTCATCCGCCGCACCGCGGCGTCGCCCGACCCCGATCACCAGCAGACGATCGACCTGGTGCTCATCTCGCACGGCCACCTGGACCACCTGCACCGCGCCTCGCTGGAGGCTGTCGGTCGCGACGTGCTCACCATCGTCCCGCGCGGGATGGGCGCCATGGTTCGCCGCTGGGGCTTCCGCCAGGTGCTCGTGGCCGACCCGCACGAGCGCTTTGAGCTGGGACCCCTGACCGTGACCGCCACGCCCGCCGTCCACTCGGGCTCCCGGCCGCCCAATGGGCCGCGCGGGACGGCGCTCGGCTACCTGATCGAGGCGGAGGGGCGCCGCATCTACTTCGCCGGCGACACCGACCTGTTCGACGAGATGAAGACGATCGGCCAGCCCCACCTGGACGCCGCATTGCTGCCGGTCTGGGGCTGGGGCCCGCGGCTGGGACCGGGCCACATGGACCCGGAGCGCGCCGCCGCCGCCGCGGCGCTCCTGGCTCCGCGCATCACCGTGCCGATCCACTGGGGCACCCTATGGCCGATGGGGATGCGCTGGCGACGCAACCTGCTGGCCGATCCGCCGCACCGCCTGGCCGCCGAGGCCAGGCGACTGGGGCTCGCCACTCGCGTCGTGATCGCGGCGCCCGGTGAGCGGGTGGAGGTGTAGTCGATGGAGTTCCTGCGCCGGCTGGGGGGGCTGTATCGGGCCCAGGTCCGCACCGTCGGTCGCCTGCGGCCGACCCTGGCCGGGCTGCTGCTGCGAACCGTGGCCTGGATCGTGGTCGCCTGGCTGTCGCTGTTCGTCGCCGTCTGGCTGACGCCGGGGGTCGAGATCAAGGAGGGGGGCAGCGTGCTGGTCGCGGTGACGATCATGGCGCTGCTCGAGGTGGCCCTCCGGCCCCTCCTGATGGCGCTGGCCTTGCCGATTGGCCTGATCGCGGTGGCGCTCATCGGGCTGCTCTTCCGGATCGCCCTCTTCCTCATCGTCCTGCCGCAGGTGGGGATCGCGGTCGATGGAATCCTGGTCGCGATCGTTGCGTCCGGCATCTACGCCGCGGTGCTGACCTTCCTGGGCGGGCTGATCGGCATGAGCGACGAGGACAGCTTCTCCGCCCGCGTGGTGGCACAGGTGGTGCGCGACGAGGAGCGCGCCCCGACCACCGACGTGCCGGGCGTGGTCTTCGTCCAGATCGACGGGCTGGCCCAGCCCCTCCTGGCGGCACAGCTGCGCGCCGGCAATCTGCCGACGCTGTCGCGCTGGGTGCGCACCGGCTCGCACCGACTCATGGAATGGACGGCCATGTTGCCTTCGCAGACCTCGGCCAGCCAGGCGGGCCTGCTGCTGGGCAGCAACGACGGCATCCCGGCCTTCCGCTGGTACGAGAAGGAACACCGGCGGCTGATGGTCTCCAACCACGGCAAGGATGCGGAGGAGATCGAGCGCCGCCTGTCGACGGGCAACGGGCTGCTGGCCGATGGCGGGGCCAGCATCGACAACATGTTCAGCGGCGACGCGCCGATCACGCGGCTGACCATGAGCAAGGTCGGCACCGACCAGGACCAGGAGGGGCGCAAGAGGAGCATCTACTACTTCCTGCTGGATCCGTACAGCCTGGGCCGGACCATGGTGCGCACCATCGGCGAGGCGCTGAAGGAGTACTACCAGGCAGCGCAGCAGGCGCGCCGCGACGTGGAGCCGCGGATGCATCGCGGCGGCACCTATCCGTGGCTGCGTGCCGCGACCAACGTCACCCTGCGCGACCTGAACCTTGCGCTGGTCAGCGAGCAGATGCTGCGCGGCACCCCATCGATCTACGTCGACTTCCTGGACTACGACGAGATCGCCCACCACTCCGGGCCGGAGCGGATCGAGGCGATCCACGCCCTGGAAGGGATCGACCGGAGCCTGGCCCGGTTGGAGCGGCTTGCCGCTGACTGCCCGCGACCATATCGGTTCGTCATCCTCTCCGACCACGGCCAGAGCCTGGGCGCCACCTTCCGCCAGCGCTACGGCCAGACGGTGGAGGAGCTCATCCGGGAGCGGATCAAGGCCGATACCGTCCGCGAGGCGACTGAGCCGACCGAGCAGTGGGGCCGACTGTCAACGGTGCTGACCGAGGTCAACGCCACCGACGGCGCCGCGTCGCGTGCCACCCGTCGCATGCTGGCCGACCAGACCCGCGACGGGGTCGTGGAGCTGGGGCCCATGACCGACGAGGCGCAGGAAGAGGCGGCCAGCGCGGCGCTGCCCGACCTGGTGGTCTGCGCATCGGGCAACCTGGCATTGATCTTCCTTGGGATCGCCGAGGGACGGCTGACCCTGGAGCAGATCGAGGCCGCCCACCCGGGGCTGGTCAACTACCTGGCCGGCCATCCGGGGATCGGCATGATCCTGGTGAACACCAAGGCGGAGGGGTCCGTGGTCCTCGGCCCGGCCGGCAGCTACCACCTTCGCGACGGCACGGTGGTGGGCGAAAGCCCCCTGACGCCGTACGGGGCGCTGGCCGCGCGGCACCTGGCCCGGCTCGACGATATCGAGCATGTCGGCGACCTGGCACTGATCAGCCGCGTCGACGAGGGCACGGAGATGGTCGCCGCCTTCGAGGAGCTGATCGGCTCCCACGGCGGCCTGGGCGGCTGGCAGACGCGCGCCAGCCTGCTCTATCCGGCCGATTGGGCCGCCCCCGAGGAACCGCTGCTCGGCGCGCCGGCCGTGCATCGCCAGCTGAAGGCCTGGCTGGCCACCGCCCAGCGGGGAGGAGAGCCCGCCGTCCGCGCGGCGGAGGCAAGCGACCGGTCCTGATCGGCTCCACGGCCAAAGCCGTGTGCTAGGGTTTCCCCCGCGTCGGCCGTGCCGCACAGCCGCAGACCATCCTCGTGCCAGCCCTGTCGTGCCACGGGCGGGCGCAGCACAATCCCGGAGGGACCGTGGGACTCTTCGACGGCCTGCTCGGCCTCCTCAGCCACGACGTCGGGATCGATCTCGGCACGGCCAATACGCTGGTCACTGTGCGCCACCGCGGCATCGTCATCAGCGAGCCGAGCGTGGTCGCCATGGACACGCGCAGCAAGCGCGTGCTGGCCATCGGCGCGGAGGCCAAGCGCATGGTTGGCCGGACACCGGCCAACATCGTTGCCATCCGACCGCTGCGTGACGGCGTCATCAGCGACTTCGACGTCACCGAGCAGATGATTCGCTACTTCATCGCCAAGGTGCATGAGCGCTTCGCCCAGATCCGGCGTCCGCGCGTGCTGGTTGGCATCCCGTCCGGCGTGACCGAGGTCGAGAAGCGGGCCGTTCGCGACGCGACCGTGAACGCCGGCGCGCGTTGGGCGCGGCTGATCGAGGAGCCCATGGCCGCCGCCATCGGCGCCGGCCTGCCCGTCAGCGAGCCGTCCGGCAGCCTGATCGTCGACATCGGCGGGGGCACCACCGAGGTGGCGGTCATCAGCCTGGGCGGAATCGTGGTCAGCCGCAGCGTGCGCGTCGGCGGCGATGAGATGGACACGGACATCGTCGGCTTCGCGCGGCGCGAGTACAACCTGCTGATGGGCGAGCGGACGGCGGAGGAGATCAAGATCGCGGTCGGATCCGCGTACCCGGTGGAGGGAAGCACGCGTACGGTCACCTTCCGGGGACGCGACCTGCTGACCGGCCTGCCCCGGAGCGTCGAAGTCGGCAGCGACCAGATCCGTGAGGCGCTGGAGCCGACCGTGGCCGAGATCATCGACGCCATCAAGGAGACGATCGAGGAGACGCCGCCGGAACTGGTGGCCGACATCATGGACCAGGGCATCGTGCTGGCCGGTGGCGGAGCCCTGCTGGCCGGGCTGGACAAGCGGGTGGCCGAGGCAACCCAGATGCCGGTGCACATTGCCGACGATCCGTTGACCTGCGTGGTGCGGGGGACCGGGCGCGTGCTCGAGGACCTGGACACGCTGGAGCGCGTCCTGGTCAGCGAGCAGTTCACCCGCGCGCCGCGCTAGGCAGTACGGCGCCATCGGTCCGCACCGATGATCAGCAGCCCGCATCGTCGGAGCCGCAGCGGCCTGTGGTTCGCCGCCTTCACCATCATCTCGCTGCTGCTCCTGCTCGCCAGCCAGACCGATCCGGCCCAGACGCTGCAGAGCATCAGCGCCAGGGCGCTCGATCCCATCCGGCAGGCGATCGGCGGCATCGGCTCGGGGATCGCCGGGGTCTTCGGCACCATCGGCGAGATCGACCGCCTGCGCAGCGAGAACGACGACCTGCGGAGCCGCCTGGCGTCCGCTGAGCAGCGAATCGCCGAGCTGCAGGAGGCGGCGGTCGAGAACGCCGAGCTGCGTGACCTGCTGGGCCTGACGCAGACACTGGACATGGACCTGCTGCCGGTCCGCATCATCAGCCGCGATCCCTCCAACTTCACCTGGGAGATCGGCATCGACGCGGGCACCGACCAGGGGCTGGCGGTTGGCATGCCGGTCGTCGGCTCGGCCGAGGGGGCGGGAGCGCTGGCCGGCAGCATCGTGTCGGTCGGCAGTGACATCGCCACCGTGCGGCTCATCGTCGACACCCGCTCCAACGTCGTGGCGCTCGACCAGCGAACTCGGGCGCTGGGCCTGGTGCAGGGCCAGCTGGGCGGTCAGCTGGTGATGGTGCAGGTCGACGTGACCGACGACCTGGCCGAGGGCGACCCGGTCGTGACCGCCGGCCTGGAGCTGGCGGAGGGGGCAGCCCGCAGCCCGTATCCGAAGGGACTGCTCATCGGCCACGTGCAGGCGGTCCAGCAGGATGCCAACGCCCTGACGCAGACCGGGTTCGTGCGGCCCGCGCTCGATTTCGACAGCCTGGAGCGCCTGCTGGTGGTGACAGACTACCGGCAGGACTGAGGAGGGCCGGTGCGCCGGGGCAACATGGCCCCATCGGCCGTCACCTTCGCAGACCATCGGGGCATACCCGGGTCACCATACGGGCGGCGACCCTTGTCGGAGCACGAAACGACATCGCTTGTCGCTCCGAGGAGCCGTATTGCCCGACCGCATCCGATCCGCCCTCACGCTCGCCGTTGGCCTGGCCATGGCCTGGACGGTGCTTGGCACCGTCCCCGTCGAGGCCGCCAACCCGCTGAAGGTCGTCATCATCGTCGGGCCCACCGGCGCCCTGACCGACAGCTACCGCCAGACCGGCAACGCGATCGCCGGCGTTGCGACCGCCGCCGGTGCCGAGGTGGTAAAGGTCTATTCGCCGCGCGCCACCTGGCCTCGTGTGCGGAATGCGGTGGCCGGGGCGAACGTGGTCGTCTACCTGGGCCACGGCAACGGCTCGCCAAGCCCGTACAGCAGCAGCGAGTGGCCGGACCGCAACAACGGCTGGGGCCTGAACCGGACCACCAAGGGCGGTGACTCGGACGACTGGTCGACCAAGATGGTCTATTGCGGCGAGGAGGCGCTGCTGGGCACCCTGACCTCCTCGGACGGGGCGGCCCAGTGGAACCACTGCGGCGGCAGGACCAACACCGATGGGATCGCCCCGGCGGCCGACTGGGTGATGATCTACAACAAGGCCTGCTACGCACCGGGCGCCGGTGAGGGCTGGGACGTCAAGGCCACCGAGTCGGTCGCCTTCCAGCGGGTCCGCAACTACAGCTATCCGGCCCTGAAGGCGGGAGCCGGCGCCTATTTCGCCACCGACATGTACCAGGGCGGCCAGCAGCTGGTGGACCTGGTGCTGCGGCATCGCGACTGGACGTTCGGGGCCATCACCGAGGCAGCCAACGGCTACTCGTCGACTGCCCAACGCCGCGATGCGCACCCCGACCTGGTCGGGCGCGAGGTGTGGATCCAGCGCACCACCATCAGCATGGGGACCGATTACTGGCTGGCGTACGCGGGACGGCCGAGCCTGACCCCCTCCGGCGCCGACGGCGTGTACGTCTCGCCGCCCGGCCCCACCGTCGTCTCCGTCAACCCGCCCAGCGACGCCCTCAACGTCCCGGATCCCACGACCGTCAGGGCCACCTTCGATCAACCAGTCACCGGGCTCAACGCCACCTCCTTCACCGTGACCGACCTTCACGGACTGTCGGTGCCGGGCAGCGTCAGCTTCAGCGCCGGCAGCCTGACCGCTGCCTTCACAGCGACGGTGGCCATGGAGCCCGGGACCACCTACACGGCCCGCCTGAGCACCGACGTCCGTGGCGCGGTCGGCAAGCGACTGGCCGCCTATGCCTGGCGCTTCACCATGGCCGGAGCCCTCAAGGCCAGCGTGACCGCCTACCAGCCGTCCACCCCGCTGAGCCTGGGCGCGGGCACGAACACTGGCTACAAGTTCACGCTCGACGGCAAGCCGACGCTCGCCAAGCACGCAACGTTGGCCACCGCGAGCATGGCGTCTACGAGTCTGCGGCGCACGATCGCGGGGCAGGCCGGCGCCTGGTTCTATGTGACCAGCGGCCGGTGGAAGGGCTATTGGTTGCGCGAGTCCGACGCGGTGTCGCTGCCTGGCGGATCGGTGGCTGCCGTTAGCAGCGACCAGGTCTTCAACCCGCCGGCACGGGTCGGGGCCAAGAAGGGAACGCACACTGCCTACACCTTCGACGCTTCCGGTGCGATGACCGGTACGCGCACCTCCACCGGCCTCTATCGTGAGGGCAATGCCGCCGAACTGCGCGCGCTGCCGGGTCAGACCGGTCAGTGGTTCCGCATGACCAGCGGACCGTGGAAGGGCTACTGGCTGCGCGCCTCAACCGTCGTGACCCTCGTCTCGGGAGGCTGAGGGTTCGCTCGGGGGAGCATGGTCCATCCGTACCATGGTTAGGGGGAGTGCTGGTGGGTAGGGTGAGGACCGATGCGGTCATGCGCGATCGCATCGTCGCGACCCATCCCAGCGAGGTGACCCGACACCGATGACCCGCCGCGCACGCCTCACCTTCGTCCTGCTGCTGGCCGTCGCCTGCGCCATGCCGGTTGCCGGATTGGCTGCCGATCCGCTCCCCGATGGTGCGGTGCGCACCGATGACGGCCGCGTGCTGCCGCCCCTGCCAGATGAGCTCCAGCAACCATCGGTGCATGCCGAGATGCTCTCGGACCATGCCGACGACACGATGCGTTTCAAGGCGGGTGGCGCACCCAGCGTGCTGCTCGGCGAGACCGCGGAGCCCGAGATGGCTGGCGCGGCGATCGAGCCGATGGGGACCCTGTCGCAGCTCTCCGCCGCCAGGCTGCCGAACGGGCTGCGCAAGGAGGTCTTCGGCTTCCTGCCCTACTGGATGCTGACCGACGACGCGCTGGCCTCGCTGAACTACCAGCTCGTGTCGACCATCGCCTACTTCAGCGTCAACGCCAACATGGAAGGCAACCTGGTGAAGGGCCCGACCGGCAGCCCCACCACCGGCTGGGCGGGCTGGACGAGCTCGCGCATGACCGATGTCCTCAATCGCGCTCACGCCAACGGCACACGGGTCGTGCTGACGGTTTCGATGATGGCCTGGGACAGCGCCTCGGCCAACCGCCAGGCGCAGCTGCTCGGGAGCTCCACCGCGCGCAGCCGCCTCGTGAACCAGATCGTGTCGGCGGTGCGCAATCGGGGGGCCGACGGCGTGAACCTCGACTTCGAGCCGTTGGCCACCAGCCTGCGCGACGAATACGTCAGCTTCGTGCGCCAGCTCAAGCGCGCATTGGTCAATCACGGCGTGGGGGACTACCTGACCGTGTGCGTCATGGCCGGCGCCGCGACCTGGGCGACCGGGTACGACGTGGCCGGACTGACCGCGGCAGGCGCGGCCGACAGGCTGTTCGTGATGGGCTACGACTTCCACTGGTCCGGCTCCTCGCGAGCCGGCGGCGTGGCGCCGATGCAGAGCCCGTACACGCTGGACGTGGCGGGCGCCATGGCCGATTTCCTGAACGAGACCAGCGCCTCGAAGCTGATCTGGGGCGTGCCGTACTACGGCCGCACCTGGCCGACCAGCAGCAGCGCGCTGAATGCCACGACGCTCGGCGGAGGCTCGAAGTCGTACACCTACATCGGGCACCTGGCCCAGGCGGCGCAATTCGGCCGTCGCTGGGACGACGTCGGCAAGGTGCCGTGGTACCGCTACTGGGACAACGCCGCCGACCATTGGGTGCAGGGCTACTACGACGATGTCGCATCGCTGGGCGCCAAGTACGACCTGATCAACGCCCGCGGGCTGGCCGGCACCGGCATGTGGACGCTGCTGATGGACCAGGGGCGCGACGAGCTATGGCGCCTGCTGGCCAACAAGTTCGTGAATGACACGGCGCCGCCGGTCGGCGGCGTGCAGACCATGCCGGCCACGACCGACGCCGAAGCACTCCTGGTCCGCTGGCGGGCGCAGGACTACGCGTCGGGGGTCAGCAGCTACACCGTCCAGTTCCGCCGCAACCAGGGCGCTTGGCGCACCTGGCTGGCCGGCAGCAAGAAGACGAGTGCCTGGTTCGCCGGCGAGGCCGGATCGACCTACGAGTTCCGGGTACGGGCGGTCGACCTCAAGGGCAATGCCCAGAGCTGGGTCACCGTCCCCGGCAAGCCCGCCACTGTGAAGGCCGGGGCCTTCGCGCGGGTATCCGCCGCTACCCTGAACATCCGCTCGGGACCGGGCACCACGTACGGGATCGTGGACGGCGCGGTGGCCGGCGACGTGGTGTACGTGCTGGAAGGCCCGGTCGCATCCGGCGGCTACCAGTGGTTCCGGGTGCAGTACGGCTTCACTGAATGGCCGAGCGCCGATTTCCCGCGCATCGCCTGGATGGCCGGCAGCCAGTCGGGCACGGCGATGCTGGCGCCCCGGCAGGCGCCGACCGTGACTCGGCTGTCGCCGTTCGTCAACTTGACCGGCCATACCGGGCGCTTCAGCCCCAACGGCGACGGGGTGCAGGACGCGGCACAGGTGCAGTATTCGCTCAGGGAGGCGGCCTCCGCCGTGCGGCTGGACGTTCTGAACGGCGACGGCGCGGTGGTGCAGTCGGTGGCGCTGGGTCCTCGGGCGGCGGGCGCGAACAGCGCCACCTGGAACGGGCGTCTCACCGGCGGCGCCTGGGCGCCGGCGGGCAGCTACCTGCTGCGCGTGACGGCCAGCGATTCCGCCGGCACCGACCATGTCGGCCCCGCCGCCGGCTTCAGCCGGGCAGCGCTGAGCCGCTGGGGCGTGGTCGCCGACCTGGTGGCGCCCAGCGCCGCAGGGTCACCACGGCGCGGCGCCGAGATGGTTTCCGCCAAGAGCGGCGCCACGATTACCTTCTCCGAGCCGATCAGCGGCCTGTCGACTGCCACCGTCCAGCTGCAGGTCGGCGGGGTGCCCGTGGCAGCCAACGTCACGGCCGGGCCGGCCGGCAGAAGCGCGACGGTGACGCCGCAGGCGCCGCTGCCCGTGAACTCGACGATCCGGATCTGGCTCTCCGGCCTACTGCGCGACCAGGCCGGCAATCCGGTGAGCCCGTCCGGCTGGGGCTTCCGCACCGCGCCGGGAACTGTCTACGACCCATCCCGCCGCGGCACCCTGGCATCCGGCTCCCAGCTCGGGTACGCCATCGCCCAGGACGGCGACCTGCGGCGGTTGGATCGGGTCGTGCTGGCTCACGCTCGATCGTTCCGAGTTGGGCAGCGGGCGACGGTGCCCAACCTGCCCGGCCGCTGGGTCCTGGCCGAGACCGGCCCGCTGACCGGGATGTGGCTGCGCGAGTCCGCGACCGCTCACCTGGACGGCTTCGTCGAGCGCACCAGCCATTCGGCCGGCGTCCAGCTGCGCCTGCGCAGCGCCACCCACCTCGGACGGCGGTTCACGGCCGCTGGCGGGGTCCGGGCCACGCGTTCCTGGACCGTCACGGCGACGACGTCGGTCATGGCCGACGCCAGGGCGATCATCAACGGCCGGCCCCAGTGGCATATCCACGGCGGCCGGCTGGACGGCTACTGGCTGACCGAGTCTGCCGTGGCCTTCATGCCCGGATCGATCGAGCGCATGGGCCTGCCGGACGCCCCGTCGATCGACCTCAGCCCGGGAACCCATACCGGTTATCGCTACAGCGCCCAGGGCGGCGTGACCGGCTCGCAGACGGTCCACTACGGGGCCGCGCGCACCGTCACGGTCACCGCCTGGAAGATCGTCAACGGGCGGGCGCACTTCCTGGTGGGCAGCGGCGCGCTCGCCGGCACCTGGCTGCCCGAGTCGAGCGCCACGCGCCTGCACGTCTGAGCCCGGCGCCGCCAAACCGTCGATCCCGTCGCCAGCGGTACCAGACCGATAGGGCCATGGCCCGGGCAGGGTACGGCTGGGTACGGTGGGCAGCATCGACAGACGAAGCCCTTCCTGAGGACCCGCCGCATGCCCCGACGCCCGGCCGCCGTGATTGCCGCTCGCCCGCCGACGCCCATGGCTCGCACCATCGCCATGCTGCTCGCCGCGCTGCTGATAACGGCCGTCACGCTGGCCGCGACCGCACCCGTTCGGGCCGCGGGCGGCGATGGCCTGCGGGAGGCGGCGAATGGCTATCGACAGGAGCACGGCCTGGATCCGGTCATCGGCACCGCGCTGCTGGATGACATCGCCACCCGGCGCGCGGCGCGCATGGCCCGGGACAACACGCTCGAGCACGACATGGCGTACGTCAGCCAGCGACTGAACGACTCCGGCGTGTGCTGGAGCGCCTTCGGCGAGATCATCGCCTGGGAGAACTATCCGGATTATTCCGCCGATCGCGTCGTGCGGTTGTGGTGGGATTCAGACAAGGGCCACCACGAGATCATGATGGGCGAGGGCTACAACGCCGCCGGCGGCGCCTGGGACACCGCCGGGGATGGCGGCCATTACTCGGTGATGGTCTTCGTCACGCTGTGCGGCCAATCGGTGGCCGGCGAGCCCGGCAGTGTCCTGTACCCGGACGATCGCTACGACCCGCACCGCGAGCTCGTGCTCTACGAAGGGCGCATCACCGCCTATCGCCTGAATCGCTCCGGCGATGTGCTCTCGCAGAAGGTCGTCAAGCCCTCGAAGACGCTCCACCTGAGCTCCAGCGGGCGGACTCGCGCGAACGGCAAGGCCTGGCTCAAGGTGAGCTCTGGTGTCCTGGCGGGTTACTGGGTCCGTGAGACCAGCCACTCCTTCGTGCGCGGCCTTACCCAGCGGGATAGTTTCGAGCCCGACAAGCACGTGACGCTTGAACGAGGCCGGTACCTGGGCCTGCGGTTCGACTGGCTGGGACGTATCAAGGCGTCCAAGACCTACACCTTCGGCCACGAGCGGACGGTGTCCGCCTCGGCGCATGCGGTCATCAACGGTCGCCACTACCTCATGCTCAGCTCCGGCCCGCTGGCCGGCTACTGGCTGCGGGACACCCCGCAGGTGCAACCGGCCTGACGGAGTGCGGCGCGAGCCGCCATCGTAGAATCGGCGACGATGTCGATCGCCTCATCTCGCCGACCTGACGGTCGCGCGCCAACCCAGCTGCGTCCCGTCAAGATCGTTGCCGACTACCTGAAGTTTGCCGAGGGATCGGTCCTGATCCGGGTCGGTGACACCCGCGTGATCTGCGCGGTGACAATCGAGGACCGGGTGCCCGGCTGGTTGCGGGGCAAAGGCTCCGGCTGGGTAACCGCCGAATACAGCATGCTGCCGCGCGCCGGCAGCCAGCGCAGCCAGCGTGAGGCGCACGCCGGTCGGATCGGCGGACGAACGCACGAGATCCAGCGCCTGATCGGCCGTGCGCTGCGCGGGGTGGTCGACCTCCCCAAGCTGGGCGAACGCACCATCACGGTCGACTGCGACGTGATCCAGGCCGACGGGGGCACCCGCACGGCCAGCATCACCGGCGCCTACGTCGCCCTGGCGCGGGCCCTGGCCAAGTACGGCATGGCGCACCTGCTGACCGGGCAGGTGGCGGCGGTCAGCGTGGGGCTGAGCGGGGGCACGGTGCTGCTCGACCTGGACTACGCCGAGGACTCGACGGCGGACGTCGACTTCAACGTGGTCATGACCGATGACGAGCGCTTTGTCGAGCTGCAGGGCACGGCGGAGCACAAGGCCTTCGACCGCGGGCAGATGAACCAGATGGTTGACCTGGCGGCGGCGGGCATCAAGCAGCTGTTCGCCCTGCAGCGTTCCGCCATCGACGCCTCCGCCAGCGAGTGAGCGACCTGCTGCTGGGCACCACCAATGCCGGCAAGCAACGCGAATTCGCTCGACTGCTGGACGGGATACCCGGGCGCCTCGTCTTCCCGCAGCAGATCGGGATCGACCTGGACGTGCCGGAGCCGCACGGCAGCTATGCCGAGAATGCCGCGGCAAAGGCCGAGGCGTACTGCCGTGCCTCGGGTTTGCTCACCCTGGCCGATGATTCCGGCATCGAGGTCGCCGCGCTCGACTGGGGACCCGGTGTGACGACCGCGCGGTTCGGCGGACAAAACGTTGCCGATCGGGTCGCCCTGCTGCTGGAGGCCGTCGGCGATTCGCCGGATCGCGCCGCCCGCTTTGTGTGCGTCCTGGTACTGGGAGTCCCCGATGCCGCCGGCGGCGCGCCGCGGCTCGAGACCTTCAGCGGCACCGTTGAGGGAAGGCTGGCCACTGAACGTCGCGGCAGCGGTGGCTTCGGCTACGACCCCGTCTTCCTGCTGCCCAGTGGCCGGACCACTGCCGAGCTGCCCGATGCCGAGAAGGACCGCATCTCGCACCGCGGTCGGGCAGTGCAGGCCGCCATGCCGCGCCTCCGCGAGCTGCTGGCGGCCGCTCCCGCGGCGGCCGGTGATCGATGAGCGAGCGCGCGACCGTCGAAGCGGACCAGGAGGCGACCGTCGGCCTGGCGGCCGGACGTGGGGTCTGGGTGGTGCTGCCGACCTATGAGGAGCGCGAGAACCTGGAGGCGATCAGCGAGGCGATCCTGACCGCGCTGCCGGAGGCCGAGCTGCTGATCGTCGACGACAACTCGCCCGATGGCACCGGGCAGCTGGCCGACACGATCGCGGCAGGGCAGGCGCGGGTGCAGGTGCTCCATCGCGACGCCAAGGAGGGCCTGGGGGCCGCCTACCGCCATGGCTTCCGCTGGGTGCTGGGCCAGCCCGGCATGCGCGCGGCGGTCCAGATGGACGCGGACTTCAGCCACGATCCGGCGGACCTGCCGCGGCTGCTGCGACCGCTGATGCGCGACGCCGATCTCACCCTGGGCAGCCGCTACGTCCGCGGCGGCGGGACGGTCGGCTGGCCGCTCCACCGCCAGCTCATCAGCCGGGCCGGCACGCTCTTCGCCCGCATCGTGCTGCTCCTCCCCTATCGCGACCTGACCGGCGGCTTCAAGGCCTGGCGCCGGGAGCTGCTGGAGGCGATCCGGCTGCGCGACGCTGACACCAGCGGCTACGGATTCCAGGTCGAGATGACCTGGTGGGCGCATCGGCGCGGCGCCACGATCGTGCAGGTGCCGATCATGTTCCGCGAGCGGGTGGCGGGTCATTCGAAGATGAGCCGTGGCATCGTGCTGGAGGCGATGCTGATGGTCGTCAAGCTGCGGATCGCCGCCATCGCGGAGGCATTCGGCCGTGGCTGAGTGGGCGCCGGTGGCGGCCATCGGGCCCATCCGCTAGGATTCGCCTCGCCCAGCCGCCCTCCCTCCCTACTTCAGCGTGCGTGCGAGGCAACCGAGCAAGAGATGTCATTCCGAAACAGACCGGTCCTCGACCGCAAGCACCGTCCGCGTTGGCAGGACGAGCTGCGCACCCAGCAGCTGATCGTGGCCGGCTTCGCCCTGGCCATCGCGGTGGCGGTCGGCATCTTTGCCGCGGCGGCCTGGAGTGGGTTCTACACGAGCAACCTGCGCCAGGCGGCGCTGGTCGACGGAACCCCCATTCAGCGCGCCACGATCGTGAAGCGCATCCAGATGGTGGCGGCCGAGCTGCAGGCCACGGCGGTCGACCTGCAGGGCCACGCCGGCGGCATGCGCGACCAGATCATCCAGCAGCAGCTGCAGACCATCGACTCCACCCTCGGCAACGTTCAGGGGGTCGGTTCGGACTCCCTGCTGACCGGCCTGCTGCTCGATCGTCGCGCAGAGGCGCTTGGCGTGGGACCGACCGATGAGGAGGTCCAGGCGGAGATCGACAAGCGCCGGCTGAACGCCACCCGGCTGCAGCTGTCGTTGATCATGGCGAGCCCGGAGAAGGACGAGGACGCCAAGCCCGGCGACGAGCCGACTGACCAGCAATGGGCCGATGCCAAGGCGGATATCGACTCCATCAAGGACGAGCTCGACGGCGGCGGCGACTTCGAGTCGCTGGCCGAGCAGCGCAGCGACGATCCGTCCAAGGCCCTGAAGGGCCTGCTGGGCTGGGTCGAGCGCACCGATGGTCAGTACGGCGACTACTTCAAGGCGGCGGCCAAGGCCGAAGTCGGCGACGTGATCGGCCCGATCAAGAACGACCTCGGCTGGTACCTGCTCAAGGTCGATGATCGACAAGTTGGCGGGCGTGACACGGTCCTCGACGACTTCCTCTCGTCGGTCGGCGTCACCGACGAGGAGTACCGCGACTACATCCGCCAGGAGGTGCTGCGCGGCGACTTCCAGCAGTACTTCAAGGACAGGGTGATCACGCGATACCAGCCGCAGCGCGAGGTGGCCCAGATCTTCCTCAACCTGGACCAGGGGCAGCCGGTGCCCAAGCTGCGGGTCCGCCACCTGCTGGTGCAGCCCATTCCGGGTGCGCAGGACCAGTCCGGCGCGACCGCGGCGCAGTGGCGCGCCGCTCGGCAGGAGGCCGAGAAGCTGCGCCAGGAGGCGGAGAAGCAGAAGGACGGCCAGTGGTGGGAGCTCGCCGCCCAGAGCGATGACCCGGGCAGCGCCACCCGCGGCGGGTACCTGGGCTGGTACGACCCGCTCACCCTGGGGCAGCAGTTCGTGCCCAAGTTCGCCAGGGCTGCCACCGATCTGGGGATCGGCGAGGTCAGCCAGCTGGTCCGCACCCAGTTCGGCTACCACGTCATCCAGGTCACCGAGCGTCGCATCAGCGCGCAGGAGCAGGC
>DATEOS010000473.1:0-2178 GCA_035273815.1 Candidatus Limnocylindria bacterium | reverse complement strand
TCGACCGCCGCACTGTTCCTGATCGCCGGGTTCCTGGTGTCGCGCAGGGGAACCCGGCTCATCTCCGATTTCGGTGGGGTCCAGCGGGTGGCGCCGGTGCTGGCCGGTACCTTTCTCGTCGCCGGCCTGGCGACCTTGTCGCTGCCCGGGCTGGCCCCCTTCATCAGCGAGTTCCTGGTCCTCATCGGGACGTTCACCCGGTTCCCGGTGCTGGCGGTGATCGCGGCGAGCGCCCTGGTGCTGTCGGCGATCTACATCCTGTGGGCCTACCAGCGGATGATGACCGGGCCGGTCACCTCCGGCAACGAATCGGTGCGCGATCTGATCCCCCGGGAACTGGCGGTGGTGGCGCCGCTGATCGCTCTGCTGCTGGTGCTCGGCGTGTACCCGAAGCCGGCCCTGGATGTGATCAACCCGGCGGTGACACACACGCTGACCACCATCGACGTGCAGGATCCGGTGCCGGCCACGGCGGAAGGGCCGACGCGATGAACATTCCGGCGCCCGTCATCGAATACGGCCAGCTCTCACCGTTTCTCATCGTCCTGGGCGTCGCGGTGCTCGGCGTCCTGGTGGAGGCGTTCCTGCCTCGGCGCGCCCGGTACGGCGCGCAGCTGGCACTCGCGTTGGGCGGGCAGCTCGCGGCGCTCGCGGCGGTGGTCTGGGTGCACACCGCGCTCGGCGACTCCCCCGGTAATCCCGCCGCGGTGGGCTCGCTGGTGGTGGACCGGCCCGCCCTGTTCCTGCAGGGGCTGCTGCTGCTCGTCGGCATCCTCGGTGTGCTGCTGATCGCCGAGCGCCGGATCGGCGCCGGGGATGAGTCCGGGCTGGACGCGTTCACTCCGCAGGCCTCCGCCGTGCCGGGCAGCGTCGCCGAAAAGGTTGCTGCGAAAGCCGTTGTGGCGCAGACCGAGATTTTCCCGCTGACGATGTTCGCGCTCGGCGGGATGCTGCTCTTCCCGGCGGCCGACGATCTGCTGACCATGTTCGTCGCCCTCGAGGTGCTTTCCCTGCCGCTGTATCTGATGTGCGGGCTGGCCCGTCGACGGCGCCTGGTGTCGCAGGAGGCGGCGCTCAAGTACTTCCTGCTCGGGGCGTTCTCCTCGGCGTTCTTCCTGTACGGGATCGCGCTGCTGTACGGGTATTCCGGCGGCCTCGGTCTGGACGACATCGCCGAGGCGGTCGCCACCGACCGCGGGAACACCGCCCTGGCGCTGGTCGGCGCCGGTCTGGTCGCCGTCGGGATCCTGTTCAAAGTCGGTGCGGTGCCGTTTCATTCCTGGATTCCGGACGTCTACCAGGGTGCCCCCACCCCGGTCACCGCGTTCATGGCAGCGGCCACCAAGATCGCCGCGTTCGGGGCGATGCTGCGCATCTTCTATGTCGCGCTGCCCGGACTGGCCGACGACTGGCAGCCGATGCTGTGGGTCATCGCGATCCTCACCATGGTGGTCGGCACCGTCACCGCGATATCCCAGAGCGACGTCAAACGGATGCTGGCCTACTCATCGGTGGCGCACACCGGGTTCATCCTGACCGGCGTCATCGCGCTGAACGGGGCCGGGGTTGCTGCCACGCTGTTCTATCTGTTCGCGTACGGGTTCAGCACCCTGGGCGCGTTCGCGCTGGCCGGTCTGGTGCGCCGCGCCGACGGCGAGGAGGAGACCGCCCTGGCCCGGTGGGCGGGTCTGGGGCGGCGTTATCCGGTGGTGGGCGTGGTGTTTTCGCTGTATCTGCTGGCGTTCGCGGGTATTCCGTTGACCAGTGGGTTCGTCAGCAAGTTCGCGGTGTTCAAGGCCGCGGCCGAGGGCGGTGCGGCGGCGCTGGTGGTGATCGGGGTGATCGCCAGCGCGGTGGCCGCATACTTCTACGTGCGGGTCATCGTGCTGATGTTCTTCACCGACCCGCCCGAAGACGCGCCGACGGTAGTGGTGCCCAGCGTCTTGAGCACCGCCGTCGTCACGGTCACCGCGGCCGTCACGTTCGCCCTCGGTGCGCTGCCGCAGCCGCTGTTGGATCTGGTCGATCAGGCACAGGGATTCGTCCGTTAGGTTCGGACGATGAGCGATGTTCTCACCGCCGACCATGGTGCCGTGCGGGTACTGACCCTGAACCGTCCGCAAGCCCGCAACGCGCTGAGCCACGATCTGATCCGGGCGCTGTACGCGGCGTTGAAGG
>DATEOS010000472.1:0-2337 GCA_035273815.1 Candidatus Limnocylindria bacterium | reverse complement strand
TGGACCGATCTGCAGGCGTCCGTCCACCATCACCAGGCGTGGCGCTGCAACGACCAGCTGGCCCGGCTCAACCGATACCACGGTCCCCCACCGGATGCGACAGGCGTCCATCGTCTCCAGGATGGGTCCCTCGCCTCCGCGCATCAGGCCGGCCCGCGGAAAGATCTCCAGGACATGGAACGCGTGGACTGGATGAGATCCACCTCCGACCGCCAGCTCCAACCAGGCCCAGTCGCCACGGTCGACTCGTCCGCGGAAGCGCTGGTCCAGGTCGCGATGCAGAGCGCGCGGGCCGACTCGCGCGGTGAGCGCATTCCCCAGCCAGTAGGCCTCCACGACGTCCCGACTGAGCGGATCCTCGACCCGGTTCTCCCGAGCGATGAGCTGCAGGTACGGATAGGCTCCCTCGAACCCCCGTGCCAGCTCCCTCAGCTCGCCATCCGCGCCAGCGACGGCGGCGTCGTGCACGGCTGGCGCATCGGCTGGCCCACACAGGCCCAGCCGGTTCGGCGGATAGGCATATCGGCTGAACAAGATCGGTCCCGCCACCGGCGGCGTTCGGGCAGAACCGATCGCGAACTGGGAGGCGCGCGTGTCCACCGGTCGACCCCTAGACCTGGACGGCCGGCTGCGTGACCGTTGCTGCCCGTGGCTGACCACGAACCGCCAGCCAGGCTAGCGTGAGGGCGGACAGGAGGCTGATCCCGTAGCCCAGGGCAATGGTCGGTGCTGGCAGCTGGCCGGCGCTCATGAGCTGCAGGGCAGCGGTGATCGGCGCGCCAAGGGTGAGGATGGCGGTCACCGCGCTGGCGGGGGCTCGCTTGAGAGCTGCATACCAGGTCGCGACGTAGCCGCTCAGCAGCAGCCCGGTGCCCAGCACCCAGGCCCACTGCTCCGCGCTCATCGTGCCCATCCCGGACAGGCCCCCGGTGGCCGCCAGAAAGCCGACCAGCAGTAGCAGTCCAAATCCCATCCGCGCGGCTGCCGCCACGGGCGCCGGCGTGTCCGCCAGGAGCCGCTTGGCCACGATCACCTCGACCGCCCAGAACGCCGTAGCGATGGCGATCATCGTCTCGCCACTGCCCCACCCGACGCCGGCCGGGCTTTGGATCAACAGCTGGCTGGCGAGCAGGATGACCAACGCTGCGATCTGCAGCGCGCCGATCCGTTCCCGCAGGAAGACCACCGCCAGCAGGGCGACCCATAGGAACAAGGTCTTGTGAATGACGGCTGCGCCCGGTGCGGTGACCTCGGACAGGCCTGTGAAGAACAGGATGAAGGGCACGCTGCCGCCGATGACGCCGAGCGCCACCAGCCCGATCCATGTCCGTGGCCTGCCTGCCCACGGCCCTTTGACAGCCGTGAGCGCCAGTGACAGGAGGACGACCGTAGCGACACCGTTCTTCAGCGTGGTGAAGACCACCGGATCGTCGAACGCGCGCACGGCGCTCCCGTTCACGAACACCGAGACGCCGCTGATGATGGCCGTCACGCCGGCCAGTGCGAGCCCGAATCGGGGAGCGCGCGATGGGGTGTCAAAAGTGCGTAGCCAGCGGATCATGCCTCGCCTCCGTCAACTGAAGAACCGTCAAGAGTGGCTGCCCGCACGGCAGCCGTGATCTGACGCGCCGTCTCGGGATCGAGCACGCGAACCAGCATGCCGGCGGCGAGGATCGCCCAGTCGCCGGGTTGGACTTCGGGCACAGCCAATGTCGACGCCACCCGCTGCTGGTCGCCGCTGGCCACGACCGCCCTGGCGCCGTCGATGGAGATGACGCGGACCGGCGCTGTCAGGCACATGCGTCAGCCCTCCCCGAGTCTCGGCCCAGGGCTCGTATCCATTCGCCGAGGCGCTCGCTGCAGGCGGCCACTACCGCCTGCACGGGGGGCGAAAGGGGGGCGCCGACGGCGTAGCTGGCCGCGCCGACGCCCAGGAAGCGACCCTCCGGCAGCTTGCCCGCCAGCCGTTCCACGACGCCCAGCGTAAGGGGAATCGGCAGAGCGTGGCTGGAAGCAGGGCTGAGACCACGGGCGCAGGCGTCGCTCACCCCGGTCAATGGCACGTCGACCAGCGCGCCGGCCGCAATCCCATTGACAGCGTCGAGCAGGACGACGGGCGCATCGGCCAGGTCGCAAAGGTCGTCAGGCATGAGCTGCCCCACTTCCCGGACATCGGTGAGGCCGCGCATTTCCGGCGACAGCGCGTCAAGGACTGCCTGCGCGACGGTGATTCAGCGAAGACTGCAGTTCGTGTTCTATGTAGTGTACTGTATGACTGGCAAGGTATAATTCCAGTTCTTTTTCTTCTGCTTCAGTGTAATCTTCCGGTGTAATTTT
>DATEOS010000471.1:0-2303 GCA_035273815.1 Candidatus Limnocylindria bacterium | reverse complement strand
GAGGCCGCGGCGAGCTCCGCGGCGCCGGCGGCCAGCTCCAGCGCACTCCGTGCGGGCTGGCCATCAGCGAACTCGGCGAGGAAGGCGATGTCGTTGCTCATGTCGTGGCTCCTCGCCTAGATCAGCTTCCGGGCGGCCAGCCAGTCGGCGATCCTGGTCGCCGCCTCGTCAGCACCCACGTTCTCGATGCGTTCAGTCGGCGGCTTGGCCTCGGGTGGATTGGCTTCGACCACCCGGGTCAGCGCCGCACCGTGCACCGCGCCCGTGTCCAATGCCAGGTCGGCCAGCGACCACGTCTCCAACGTCTTGCGCTTGGCGGCCATGATCCCCTTGAGGCTGGCATAGCGTGGCTCCCCCACCTGGTCGGTGACGGTGGCCACCACCGGCAGCGGCGCCTCTACGAGGTCGAAGCCCGTCGCCGTCAGTCGCCGAACCCGCGCCACGCCGTCGCCGAGAGTCAGCTCCGAGCCGTAGGAGAGCAGCGGCAGCCCGCGCATGGCGGCCACGGCCCCCGGCACTAGCGAGCCACGAGCATCGTCCGACGCCATCCCCATCAGCGCGACATCCGGCGCCAGCTTGTCCAGGGCCGCGGCGAGCACCCTGGCAGTCGCCCACTCATCGGCGCCGGCGAGCGCGTCATCGGTCACCAGGTAGGCCTCCTCGCCGCCCATGGCCAGCGCGCGGCGAAGTGCCTCGGCCGCGGACTCCGGGCCCATCGACAGGAACGCGACCTCGTCCACGGCACCGGACTCCTGGAGCCGCAGCGCCTGTTCGATGGCGTATTCGTCCAGCGGGTTGACGACCGATTCGGTGGACGCGCGATCGAGCCGCAGGTCGGATGTGTACCGCTTCTCGGCGGTGGTGGCAGGGACCTGCTTGACGGTGACGACGATCTTCACGTGCGAGGCTGCTCCTGCTGCGATGGTGGAGTCGCGCCCACGCCGGCACGCTGCAGGATCTGCCGCGCGATGATGAGGCGCTGGATCTGCTGCGTGCCTTCGTACAGCTGGGTGATCTTGGCGTCGCGCATCATGCGCTCGACGGGGTAGTCGTCGGTATAGCCGTAGCCGCCGAGGACCTGGACGGCATCGGTGGTCACGGCCATCGCGGTATCGCCGGCAATGAGCTTGGCGCAGCTGGTCCAGTACGCCAGGTCCGATGCATCGGCGTCCACCCGGGCCGCGGCAGCATACGTGAGCTGCCGTGCGGCTTCCGTCTGGCTGACCATGTCGGCCAGCATGAACTGGATGCCCTCGAAGTCGATCACGCGCTGGTCGAACTGCTTCCGATCCGCCGCGTAGCGGACAGCCTCGTCGATGGCGCCCTGGGCGATCCCCACCGCCTGAGCGGCGATGCTCAGCCGTGAGCGATCGAGCGTGTCCATGGCAATGTGAAAGCCCTCCCCCTCGGCGCCGAGGCGGTTCTCGACCGGCACGCGCACATCGTCGAAGTTCAGCTCCGCGGTCGGCGAGCCGCGGATCCCCATCTTGTGCTCAACCCGCGCCACCGCAAAGCCCGGCGTCTTGGCTTCGACGATGAAGGCGCTCATTCCCTTGCGGCCGCCCGCGTCAGGATCGGTCAGGGCAAAGGCGATCAGGACATCGGCGACGCTGCCGTGGGTAATGAAGCGCTTTGACCCGTTCAGCACATAGCAGTCTCCGTCGAGGCGGGCCCGCATCCGATTGCTGGCCACGTCGCTGCCGGCGGCGGCCTCCGTCAGGGCGAAGGCGATCAGCCACTCCCCCGAGGCGAGCCGCGGGAGGTATCGGTCCTTCTGCTCGTCCGAGCCGGCCAGGAGGATGGGCAGCGAGCCGAGCTTCTGCACGATGGGGATCAGGCTGGTGGTGGCGTCGGCACGGGCGATCTCCTCCGCCACGATGGCCTGGCCCATTGTGTCCAGCGCGCTGCCGCCATGCCGTTCCTCGAAGCCGGCCCCCAGCAGGTCCTGCTTGGCGAGCAGATCCTTCAGATCCCGTGGAAATTCGGCGGTGGCGTCGATCTCCGCCGCACGCGGCGCGATCCGCTCGACGGCGAGCTCACGCACCATGGCACGCAGCTCGTCGTGCTCGGCGGTCGGCAGATAGGTCACGGACAGCCCTCGTGCAGGCGGGGTGCCAAAGGATAGCGAATCGGCCCGCCGAGTCAGCCGCCGTCAGTCCAGGGGCCCTTGGATCTCGACCTGACCCTCGCTGATCCGCGCCCGATAGGCGACCTGGCGGCTGGTGGCCGGCCCATGACGCACCGCGCCATCGGTGAGGCGGAAGGCCGAGTGATGCCATGGGCAGACGATGGTGTCGCCGTGA
>DATEOS010000470.1:0-2023 GCA_035273815.1 Candidatus Limnocylindria bacterium | reverse complement strand
GTGATCCGGAGCCCGCTGAACTGCGGGTGCACGATGACCGTCGTGACAATGCGCTGCTGGTTGAGCAGCCACGACTGCAGCTTCGCGGGGTCGAGGCCCGCGATGGTGACGAACCCGATCGCGGCGCTGTCGGGTGAATTGAGCGGCGTGAGCACCTTCACCCGGTCGCTCGAGGCCGACAGCGGCACGGCCCAGCGGTCGCGGAGGTAGCGGAGCCGCGCGACCTTCCGGTCGGCGCCGATCGCCTGGTGAAAGGTGAGCGCCACGCTGATCGCGTTGTGGTTCGCGGCCGGATGCGTGCCGATCTCCTCGTATTTCCGGATGTTCGCGTTCATCTCCTCGGGGGCGGCCATCATTGGCCACAGGCTGTTGATCTGGTTGCGGCGCACGTAGAGGAAGCCGGTGCCGATCGGCGCGAGCAGCCACTTGTGCAGGCTGGTGCCGTAGTAGTCGCAGTCGAGCGCGTCCCGATCGAACGGAAAGTGGGCGAACGCATGCGCCCCGTCGACGAACACCGCGATGCCCTTCGGGCGCGCCATCGCGATGATGTCGCGCACCGGGAGGATCTGCCCGGTGAGGTTGGTGATGTGGGTGACCTCGATGGCGCGCGTGCGGGGCGTGATCGCCGCGGCGAAGCGGTCGACGATGTACTGGTGCGATGGTGGGGGCACCTCGAAGCTGATCGTCTTCACCACGATGCCGTCCCGCCGCGCCCGCTGGTTCCAGGTGGTGAGCATGCGCCCGTAGTTCTGGTCGGTCACGATCACCTCGTCACCGCGCTTCAGGTCCATGCCGAGGATCATGGTCTCGTTGGCCTCGGACGCATTGCGCGTGATCGCCATCTCCTCCGGGTCGCAGCCGAACTGCGCGGCAAGCCCACCCCGCACCGACTCGACCCGCGGCTCCAGCGTGCGCCACATGTGCTCCACCGGCAGCTCGTTGGAGAACCGCAGGTCGCGCATCATCTGCTCGAGCACCACGGTGGGCGATGGACTCACCCCACCGTTGTTCAGGTTGATCATCGTGCGGTCGCAGTCGAAGGCACGCTGGATTACCTGCCAGTAGTCCTCGTCATCGGGCGTGCCGGCGCCCGGCCCCGATTTCGTGGCCTGGGTGAGGTAACGGATCGCCTTGGGCGAGAACGCCGGGGCGGTCACGGCGAGCGAACGGACGAAGGTGCGGCGGTCGACCATCATGGGCTCGATGGGGAAGTAGATTGGATAATGTGGGTCTGGCGCCTGAACGGCCAGCGCCAGCCCGGATTGCCGTCCATCCGCGCCGTCCAACCCGGTCCCGAAATCACATGTTGCTCGCCCTGATCTTCGCGCTGCAGCAGCCTGCGCAACAGCCTGTTGCGCCACCGACAGCACCCCCGCCGCCCGCCTCCGTGAGGCCGGCGTCTCCCATCGCGCGAGTCCAGGTGGATCCCGGCGATGTCGCGGTGCAGGCCGGCGATACCGTGCGGTTGCGTGCGGTGGCCTACGACTCCGGCGGGCAGCCGATTCCCGGCGCCACGACGAAGTGGTTCCAGGCCAGTCATGGCTTCGAGGGGCGAGTGAGCGACGACGGCCTGGTGACGGCAGGCTCGACCGGCGCGATGAAGATCGCCGCCCTCACCAGCGTGTCGGGCAGCAAGCCCACCACCACCTTCACCCGCATCACGATCCTGCCCCCGCCGGCCGCGCGCATCGCCGTCGAACCCTTGGTGAAACGCCTGTACGTCGGCCAGCAGCTCTCGTTTTCCGCCGTGCCCTATGCCGTAAACAACGACCGGCGCTACGACCCGGTCGCCTGGGAATCGGATGCGCCCGGCGTGGTGTCCATCACGCCGGGGGGACGGATCACGGCCCAGCGGACCGGCCGCGCCACCATCACCGCGCGCGCCGGCCGGGCCAGCCAGGCGATCCCGCTCGTGGTCGAGGCCAATCCGGCCGCGGCGCTGTCCCTCTCGCCCGGGGACACCGCGGTACGCACCGGCGACGTCGTGCGGCTCCGGGTCAGCGCGCGCACCGCCGGCGGCAAG
>DATEOS010000469.1:0-2762 GCA_035273815.1 Candidatus Limnocylindria bacterium | reverse complement strand
CGACGACCGGACCCGGGATATGGACTTCTAGCACCAGGGATAGACAAACGCGCTGCCATCGCCGGCGCGATGGTCGGCCAGCAGCAGCGAGAACGGGATCGGGTTCGGGACGCCGGAGATGTCTGCCCCCGCCCGAACGGTGACGCCCAGCGAGACGGCGGTGTCGATGGCGATTCCGCCACGCGCGACATCGTCCAGCAGACCTGCCCCCTGCAGGGTCTTGATGCCGGCCTGCATGCAGGCCACGTCATGCCGGCCAGCGGCCGACACGGTACCGGTGAGAGTGGTCGCCGCCAGCAGCCCGGCGGCGAGCGAGAGGGTGATCGTGCGCTTCATGGAAATGGTCCCTTCGTTCAGATCTAGAAATCTGCCCCTGTACTACCTTTGTTCAGGGTCGATGGGGAGTGTAGAGCGTGTTAGCCATGGTGTCAAGGCTTTGTATAGCCGCGTGGGCCCTCGTGCTTGGTGGACGGACCATGTACAGCATGTGGATGCCGATTGGGCCATTCGCGGACGCCTACGATAGGCTCGCCGGAGGTCGTCGCTCGCCGGTCTCATCAACAATCAACGTGACCGGAGGTCCGGACCATGCGACTCGAGGACAGGGTGGCAATCATCACCGGCGCCGGCAGCGGCATGGGACGCACCGCGGCCAGCATGTTTGCCGCTGAAGGGGCGAAAGTGGTGGTGGCCGAGTTCGACGCACGCTCGGGCGAGGAGACTGTCGGATTGGTGACCGATGCCGGTGGCGAGGCGACCTTCGTGCAGGTGGACGTATCGGTCGAGGAGGACGCCCGGCGCATGGTCGAGGCGGCCGCATCGGCCTACGGGCGCGTCGACGTCCTCTACAACAACGCTGGCGTCATGCCGGAGGCGGATCACTCGGTCATCGACACCGATGTCGACACCTGGGACAAGGTGATGGCCGTCAACCTGCGCGGGGTCTTCCTTGGCTGCAAGCACGCTATCCCGCGCATGCTCGATCAGGGATCGGGCTCGATCATCAATATCTCGAGCTTCGTCGCGCTGCTGGGCTGCAGCGTGCCGCAGGACGCCTACACCGCTTCGAAGGGCGCGGTCCTCAGCCTGACCCGGTCGCTGGCCGTGCAGTTTGGGCCGCAGGGCGTGCGGTCGAACGCCATCTGCCCGGGGCCGATCGAAACCCCGCTGCTGATGGATTGGCTGCTCAAGGACGAGGCGGCCAAGCAGCTGCGCCTGGCGCGCAACCCCACCGGCCGCTTCGGCAAGCCTGAGGAGATCGTCAACCTCGCCATCTACCTCGCCAGCGACGAGTCGCGCTGGACCAACGGCGCGGCCATGGTGGTCGACGGCGGCATCAGCGTGAACTACTTCTGATGCAGATCGCCGTCAGGCCCCGCCTCCAACACAGCCTTCAGCTGCTCGAGTGCCTGCACCTCGACGTTCATCGTGCGCTGCACGGCGGAGCCCATCAGTAGCTTCCGGAGACCTGCCAGCTCCGCGACGAGAGCGAAGGTGACCCGTGTGCCGCCGTCCGCCGCCTCGAGCTCGTAGCTGCCGCGCGGGCGCGCCGGGCCGGCGACGGTCTGGAATGCGATCCGCCGATGGGGCTCGTACGCGGTGATCTCGTAGTCGGCCGCGATCCGGCGCCCCATCGGTCCCTTGACGCCCTGGGCGTAGTGGGTCCCGACGCCTCCGTCACCGGAAACGCGCTGGATGTCGAGCACCCCGGAACGCCACTCAATGCACTTCTCACCATCGGCGAGATAGGCGAAGACCGCCTCCGGTTGCCGGGCAATGGTCACGCTGTGCTGTGCCCGGGGCATGGGTGCATCCTCTTGGAAGATCACGCTTAGGGACGAGTGTAGGCCCGCTCCGTCGGACTCCGGAAGGGCGCAGCCTAGAATGGACGCATGGCGACTGAGATGCGCGCCGCCACCGAGGTGCGCCAGGCACAGATGATCATCGGCGGCGAGCAGGTGGACGCCGCCGACGGACAGACCTTCGACGTGATCAACCCTGCCACCGGGCAGGTGATCGCCACCGCGCCGCTGGGCGGGCCGGAGGACGTGGATCGGGCGGTGGAGGCCGCCCAGGCGGCGTTCGAGGATCCGAAAGGCTGGGCCGCCTGGTCCGCCGCCAAGCGCGGCCGGACCCTGGCCAAGTACGCCAGCCTGGTCAAGGCCAACCTCGAGGAACTGGCGCTGCTCGAGTCGGCCAACGTGGGCAAGCCCATCAAGAGCGCTCGCGGCGAGGCATTCGCCGTCAGCCTCGTCTTCGACTATTACGCCGGCGCCGCAAACAAGCTCTTCGGCGAGACGATCCCGGTCAGCGCGCCCGGCCTCGACTTCACCCTGCGCGAGCCGATCGGGGTCTGCGGCCTGATCGTGCCCTGGAACTTCCCCATCAACATGGCGTCGTGGAAGCTGGGCCCGGCACTGGCTGCTGGCAACACCGCCATTCTGAAGCCCGCCAGCTACACGCCGCTCACTGCCATCCGGCTGGGCGAGCTGGCACTGGAGGCCGGCATCCCGGCGGGCGTAGTCAACGTGGTCACCGGGCCGGGCGGCTCGGCCGGTGCGGCCCTGGCGGCGCATCCGGGCGTCGGCAAGATCGCCTTCACCGGCGAGACCACAACCGGGCAGGAGATCATGAGGCTGGCCTCCACCACCATCAAGAAGGTCAGCCTGGAGCTTGGCGGCAAGAGCCCCAACATCGTCTTCGCCGATGCCGACCTCGAGCGCTGGGCGGCCGAGGCGCCGTATGCCGTCTTCGACAACGCC
>DATEOS010000468.1:0-11851 GCA_035273815.1 Candidatus Limnocylindria bacterium | reverse complement strand
TGGGACCGTTGTGGCACGGAGCCGCCGGAGGCCTCGCCGAACGGGACCCATCCGGCCAAGGGTTACCCCCCCAGCGCGACGTCCCCGACGATCGGCCTGCCGTCGACATCGACCTTATCGAACACCCGATCGCTCAGCAGGGTCTCGACGAATGCCGAGCAGCTTTCCGCGGGCGCCGGGACTTCGTCGGTCACGAGCACGTCGACCGCCCAGAGCATCCGCACCGGTGTGCCGGGCGCGAGCGCGATCACCACGTATGCGCCATTCTCGATGAACTGCTCGTATGTGGACTCTGTCACCTCGCCGCCGATCAAGAGGAAGCCGTCGTCGGTGGTTCGGGCACATTGCACGTCGACCGAGTAGGCGCCTTCCCCGCCTGCAGGGTTGGAGATCTGCATCGTGCCGGAGACGTCGTCGCCATTCCGGATGGCTTCGATGTCGAACTCCTCGCCGAACTCACCGAGGGGCGCGGTGAAACTGCCCGATGCGAGGGTGCCCGTGCCGATCGGTCGCGTAGTCGCTGTAGGCTGCGGCGTCGGGGTAGCGTCGCCTCCACCGACATTATTGGGGCGTCCGAAAACCTGGGATCCTATGACGAGCATTACGACCACCGCGGCGGCGGCGCCGAGGCCGTAGATAAGGACCTTGTTCATGATGGGCGTCCTCCATGGGCCGAAGAAGGCCCGCTGTCGTTTGTGTTCAATCGCAGCGCGCACCTCGTCGTAGACCTGGTCCTGCAGGTACTCCTCGCCTTCGAGGAGGAAGCCATGGATCAGGCGGTCAGGATCTCGAGGCGCGGTCATGCCATTCGCTCCTGTGAAGGCCGGGCGGCCCGGGCATCAGCCTCGATGCTGGCCCGGAGCGCCCCTGTGGCGTAGTGCAAGCGGGACTTCGCAGTCCCGACGGGAAGTCCAGTTCGAGCCGCCACCTCGGAGATCGATAGCCCGAGGTAGTGATGGAAGACCAGGACGGCGCGCTGTTCGAGGGTGAGCCTCCGGAAGGCTCGCTCGAGCAGGTCGCGGTCGTCCACGGTCAGGTAGTCGTCGGAGCCGTACGCGCTCTCGACGGGCAGGATCCTGATGCCCTCGGACCATCGCTTGCGACGCCTGGCCTCGGCATAGCACGCGTTGGTGAGGATGCGGTGGAGCCACGGTTCGAAGCGGGACGGGTCGCGCAGTGTTCGGAGCTCGGTCCAGGACGTGATCAACGCAGCCTGAACGGCGTCCTCTGCCAGATGGAGATCGCGGAGGATCCGCACCGCAATCGCCAGGCATCGGTCGCCCACCATGCGCGCCAGGGAGTCGAACGCTTCCGCGTCGCCCTGCTGCGCCTGGCGGACCAGCTCTTCCTGCACCCATCCCTCCACACCCGTGGCAATCGGCCCAAGTGGACCGATCACCATCTGAGAGCGTTCGCGGGAGCCTAACTGTTCAATCTGGGGGGAACAGCTGCCACTCGGTAAGGCCGTGATCACTCCGCAGTAAGCGATCTCCCGCACCATCGCGGCCATGCGTGAGAGGCGACTCGGCGCCATCGCGCGTGCCGTGCGGCGGCGGGAAGGTCTCCGTCAGTCAGACCTTGCCGCCGCAGCCAGGCTGAGTCGTTCGACCATCTCCCGCCTCGAGGGTGGCAACGCGGATCGGCTGACGATCCAGGTGGTCCGTCAGGCAGTCGAGCCGCTGGGAATGCGCATTGAACTGCGGGCGACGTGGCGCGGGCCCGAGCTCGACCGTCTCCTGGATGAGCAGCACGCGGCTCTCCAGGCAGCCTGGGCGGGACGGCTGGCGCGCTGGGGCTGGCGGACGTGGCCCGAGGTGAGCTACAGCCGATATGGCGAACGGGGCCGAGTTGACGTTGTGGCGTGGCATGACGCGCGTGGCGTGCTGCTGATCATCGAGTGCAAGTCGGCATTGGGCGACGTGCAGGCGACTATCGGCGCGCTGGATGCCAAGGCTCGGCTGGGACGCCACGTGGCGCAGCTGCTCGGACTACCGACGCCGTCGCTGATTGTGCCGGTTCTGATCTTTGCGGAGAGCATGACGACCCGGCGCCACATCGCAGCCCTGGATCCCCTGTTCGCTCGGTACGCGCTACGTGGCCGCCAGGCCATCAGTTGGTTGCGGCGACCGGACATCACCGCGCACCCCACTCCATCGGGCCTTCTCATCTTCTCAGGTGTGCACCAGGAGGACATTCGAAAGCCATTTCGCCGTCGAGTGCGCAGGCAGCGCGATTCGTGAGCACGAAAGTCGCGGATTCAGTCCTGCGGCCGCCCGTCGGATCCTTCTTGGGACCTCACCATGCACGCCTGATGAGAAGAAGCGGCGAGCGCTCCAATAACGCCCCCCATGCGGTCAGGTGATGGGGAGCGTTTTCCGCCCCGCCCCGCCCGCGCCCCCGGAGACCTGCCGTGTACCGATACGACTCAGGCATCGATGCGGTGGATCTGGGCGCCCAGCGCGATCAGCTTGGCCTCGATCTGCTCGTACCCGCGATCCACGTGCTCCACGCCGGAGATCACGGACGTCTCCTCGGCCGCCAGGGCCGCCAGTACCAAAGTGGAACCTGCCCGCAGGTCGGTGATCACCACCTCCCGTCCGCGCAGCGGCGTGGGGCCGGCGATGCAGGCATGCCGCTCGTCCATGACCTCGATGACCGCGCCCATCTTGACCAGCTCCATGGTGTAGTCGAGGCGGTCCTCGTAGATCGTCTCGTGGATGCTCGAGTCGCCATCGGCCTGGGTCATGAGCACGGCCAGCGGGGCCTGGAGGTCGGTGGCGAAGCCGGGGTACGGCGCGGTCTCGACCGATGCCGGGCGGTAGGCGTCGGCCGCCCCGACGCGCAGGCCGTCATCGGTCCGTTCGAACGGGACGCCCATCTCGCCCAGCACGTCCAGGAAGGAGCCCAGGTGCGCTGGGTCCGCGCCGTGGATGGAGATGGAGCCCCGAGTGACCGCCGCGGCGATGGCGAAGGTGCCCGCCTCCAGCCGGTCGCTCATGACGCGATGCTCGGTGCCTCCCAGCCGGTCCACGCCCTCGATCTCCAGCCGATGCGGCGCGGTCCGCTCGATCCGCGCCCCCATTGAGCTGAGCATGGCGACCAGGTCGTCTGTCTCAGGCTCCTGGGCGGCGTTCTCGATCACGGTGGTGCCGCGCGCCAGCACGGCGGCCAGCAGGGCGTTCTCGGTGCCCATCACCGTCACGTACGGAAACGAGATCTGCGCCCCACGCAAGCCGTCCGGCGCCTTGGCGAAGTAGTAGCCGTTCTTGTACTCGACCTCCGCGCCCAGGCTGCGCATGGCATCCACGTGCAGGTCCACCGGCCGCCGCCCAATCCGGTCGCCGCCGGGGTTGGAGATGATGACCCGGCCGAAGCGCGACAGCATGGGGCCAAGCAGGATGAAGCTGGAGCGCATCTTCATGGCCGCCTCGAGCGGCACGAACGGCCAGTCGGCATCGTGGGCGGTGATGACCAGCGTGTCGGGCTCCGGGCACGCCACCTCGAAGCCGATGTCGCCCATGGCCTCCCGCATGATCAGCACGTCGCTGATGCGTGGCACGTTGCGAAGCGTGACCGGCTGATCGGTCAGGGCCGCCGCCGCCATCAGCTTGAGCACCGCGTTCTTGGCGCCAGCGATGCGGACCTCGCCGTGCAGCGGGCTGCCGCCGGTGACGATGAACTTCTGCATTGGCCCGAGTCTACCGGCCCTCAGGCGGGCCAGGCTTCCTTCCACTCGTGCGGGCCGGTGTGATGGCCGTCGCACAGGCCGACGCGTCCGCCCATGTGCCGGCTGGGCAGGTAGGGCTGCATCCCCTCCTCGAATGGCGTGGGCTCCAGGTTGCAGAGCATGTAGCGCCGATCGCGCGCCCACTCGTAGGCGTGCGACGCCGAGCAGAAGTGGTAGCCCTTGGTGAAGTTGGCGGTCTCGCCCGGGCGTGGGTCGGACGCCAGGCCGATGGGCCCGGACTCGCGCACGATCTCGATCCGCACGGGCAGCTGCGGCGCGCGCGTCCCGCACTGATCGCAGCCCTGCATCAGGCCTCGCTGCCGGGGAAGAGCGGCGTGATGCGGTCGTCCTGCCAGATCTCGTACGCCTCGTCGACGGCAGTCGAGAAGCGCAGGCCCATGATCACGATGCCCGCGAAGCCCGCCTCCCGCGCCTCCGCCGCGACGGCCTTGGCGACCCGCCAACCCAGGAGCCGCTGCTCCCCCGCAGGCGTGGCGGTCAGGCGCTGGCGGAGCGCCTCCCCCACCGGCGTGCCGCCAACCTTCTCGATCCGCTCCACCCATTGCGCCGAGACCGGCGGCGTGAGCTCCAGGTAGACCGGCGGCGCATCGGCCAGCTGCAGGCGTTCGGCGGTCGCCCGTACCGACGCCGGATCCATGACCGGCCCGGTCATGAAGAACTGGCCGCCCACCTCGATCCGGCGCTGGAACATCCACTGCCGTGAGCGCGTGCTCATGCCGACCTCGAAACGGCCGGGACCGATCTGCTCCTGCAGCACGCGCAGGTGCTCCACGATCTCGTAGCTGTTGCTCCAGTGCTCGACCTCCGGAAGCATGTCTCCCTGCACGACGAGGAACGAATCGACGCCGTTACCGAGTGCGCCGCGCACCTCGCTCTCGATGGCCAGGATGTTGCGGTCGCGCGTCGAGCAGACCACCGTCGGCCGCACGTCCGGCACGTCGTGCGTGATCCGTGCGGCGAAGGCGTACGGCGACACGCGGACCTCCTTGAAGGGGTTGTCCGTGATCAGGACGCGGCGCCATCGGCCTCGCAGTCGGGAGTGCAGCATGCTGGGCAGGCGGGGTGGATTGACCTCCACCATCTCCTCCCAGTCGCCGGGAGCGGACAGCATGGTCAGCCGCCGGCAGCCGGCGTGGCGGCCTCGCGGTGGGCGCGGGCGGCGGCCACCATGTCGCCCAGCTGCCGCTCGATCTCGTCCCAGCTGCGGGTTTTGAGGCCGCAGTCGGGGTTGACCCAGATATCGGCGCCGTCCATGAACGCCTCGAAGTGGCGCAGCCGCTCGTCCATCACCGGCTCGCCCGGCGAATGCGGCGAGTGGACGTCAAAGACGCCGGGACCGATTTGCAGGTGCCCGTCGTCGAACAGCTGGTAGAAGGAACGGATGTAGCTGTCGTCCTTGCTGCGGCTGAACTCGATGGACGCGACGTCCACGCCCGCATCCGACCAGAGCGGCACGATGTCGCCGAAGTCGCCGTAGCACATGTGCGTGTGCATCTGGACCGATGCGGGCTGGTTGAAGACGTGGTTCAGCGCGGCGCGCACGCCGCGGGCGTACACCTCTCGTCGCGCGGCGGCGTCCATGGTGGGCAGTGGCCACCGCTCGCGGACCGCCGGCTCGTCGATCTGCACGATGCGCGCGCCGGCCTCCACCAGGTTGCGCACCTCCTGCCCGATCGGCTGGGCGACGGCCCAGAAGAGCCGATCATCGGGCACGCCGGGCGGGCGGAAGCTCCAGTTCACGATGGTGACGGGGCCGGTCAGCATGCCCTTGACCGGCTTGCTGGTGGCGGCCTGGGCGAGGCGCCATTCGTCGACGGTCATCGGTTCGGTGATGGTGGGGGGCGCGGTCAGGATGGGCGGCCGCGTGGACCGGCTGCCGTAGCTGAGCACCCAGCCGTGGGTGGTGGTCAGGTAGCCGTCCATCTGCGCGGCGAAGTACTCGACCATGTCGGTCCGCTCGAACTCGCCATGGACGAGGACGTCGAGGCCCATCCGCTCCTGCCAGCCGATGGCGTCGGTGATGAGCGTCCCAATGGCTTCCTCATACGCGCCGCGATCCAGCTCTCCCTTGTGCAGCTGCACCCGCAGGTGGCGGACGTCGCCGGTCTGCGGCAGCGAGCCCGTGGTGGTGGTCGGGTAGCGCGGCAGGTCGATGTCCGACTGCGCCGAGCGCCGATCGGGCCGCGGCTCGCGGGCTTCAAGCGCGCCGACTGGCTCCCACTCGGCTGTGGGGGCCTTGACTGTTGGCGGCTCGGGTCCGCCGGCCAGCGCATCGGCCCACGACGCCAGCGTCCGGGCCTTCTCGCGAGCGAACTGGAAGCCGGCGGGCAGGTCCTCGCCCTCTACGGTGTACGGCAGGAACATGAAACTGGTCGACGGGACCAGGCGGATGGTGCGGTCCTCGCCGGCCAGGCCGCTCAAGGCCTGCCGGACCGGGGCGAAGTCATCGGGCCAGACGCTGCGCCCATCCATGACGGACACCACCAGCTCCGGCTGCGCAGCCGCGGCCTCCGAGGTGGCCCGGGACAGCGGCAGCTGCACCGCCAGCCCGTGCCGGGCGAGCGCCATGGCGGTCTCGTCGGAGGGCTCTCCGAACTGGACGGTCACGATGGGGACCTGCGTGAACGGTGGTGCGCCGGCATAGGCGGCGTGGCGCATGGCCTCGTCCGTCTCGGAGAGCGCCATGCCCAGGCTCGGCTCGTCCAGCTGCAGGCGGAATGCCGGGTTGGCCGCCTGCTGCTTCGCGACCCACGCCCAGAGCGCTTCGCCCACCTGGCCCGCCACGATCACCGGGTCGAGCCCGTTCGCCAGGCGACTCAGGCGCACCAGCGTGTAGGGGCCGATCACAACCCAGGTCGCGTCGCCGCCCATCGGCTCACGCCAGGGCAGCGGCCGGAAGGTGGTGACCGGCGCCGCGATCTCGGGGACGACGTAGTGGTAGTTCGTGTCGAACCACTTCGTCATCTCCCACGCCTCGTGCTCCGGGGTGCCGCGCGACAGTGCGGTCAAGGCGGCGAAGGGGTCGGTTGTGAGTTGCTCGGCCGCCCAGGGCGTGGCGGTGCCCAGCATCATCGCCGTCTCCAGCACGGCGTCGTACAAAAAGTGGTCGTCCGCGGCCGAGCCGGTCAGCTCACGCTGCTCGGCCAGGTGTGCGGCGCGGAGTTCCTCGACGCGCTCGTCGAAGCCGTCACGGTCCAGGCGGCCCGACCACGCGCGCTCCAGCGCCCACTTCAGCTCCCGGTTGGGGCCGATGCGCGGATAGCCGATCAGCTGTGCGGTGACGGTCATGCCTCCGGATCGTAGCGCAGGCGGGCGTCACTCTCACGTGGGCGGGGTTTTGGTTCTCCAACCATCTGCCGTCGTGAGGCACGTTATGGCCCGATTGCCCTCGCTTTCCTCTCAGGGGTGCACCAGGGGATCCGTAGAAGGACGCCGGTGGCAATGTAGTGCGTCGGCAGAACTGCGCCGTGCTCACATTCGCGCGAAACGGCGAGCAGAGGGACCGATCCGCCCCCTAAGGATCTCCCGGTGCACACTTGAGAAGATGCGGCGCCGGGGCGCCGGGGCGCCGGGGCGCCGGGGCGCCAGCCGTTCAGCCGCGCGAGCGGCGGCGAGTGGCGATCCGCTCGCGCATGAGCGCCGTCTGCAGCGCGGCTCGCACGCGGGCGATATCCACCGGATCCTTGACCTCGCCCAGCTGTGCCTCGGCAGCCTTGCGCGCCTCAACGGCACGGGCCTCGTCGATCTCGTCGGAGTGCTCGGCCAGGTCGGCCATGATGATGACCTTGTCCGGCCGCACTTCAACGAAGCCGCCGCTGATGAACATCAGGGTTTCGGTGCCGCCCTTCTTGATCTTCAGCTCGCCGATGCCGAGGGCGCTGATCAGCCGCGTGTGATGCGGCAGGATGCCCAGCTCGCCATCGATGCCGGGCACGACGACCATGTCCACCTCATCGGCGAACGCCTTCCGCTCCGGACTCACGATCTCCAGCTGAAGCGGCATCGTTACTTCATCGCCTCCGCGTTCTCGACGACATCCTCGATTTGGCCAGCCATCAGGAACGCCTGCTCGGGCAGCTGGTCGTGTTTGCCGTCCAGGATCTCCTTGGCGCCGCGCACCGTCTCCAGCCGCTGCACGTACTTGCCGGGGCGACCGGTGAACTGCTCGGCCACGAACATCGGCTGCGACATGAAGCGCTGCAGCCGTCGGGCGCGGCCCACCGTCTGCTTGTCCTCCTCCGACAGCTCGTCCATGCCCAGGATGGCGATGATGTCCTGCAGGTCCTTGTAGCGCTGCAGCGTGCGCTGCACCTCACGGGCGACCTGGAAGTGCTCGTCGCCGACCACGCGCGGGTCGAGCACAGTGGACGTCGAGGTCAGCGGGTCGACCGCCGGGTAGATCCCGATCTCCACGATCGAGCGCTCAAGGCGAATGGTCGAGTCCAGGTGGCCGAAGGTGGTGGCCGGCGCCGGATCGGTGTAGTCGTCGGCCGGCACGAAGATGGCCTGCAGGGACGTGATCGACCCCTTCTTGGTGGAGGTGATTCGCTCCTGCAGATCGCCCATCTCGGTGGCCAGCGTGGGCTGGTAGCCCACCGCCGACGGCATGCGACCCAGCAGGGCCGATACCTCCGAGCCCGCCTGGGTGAAGCGGAAGATGTTGTCGATGAACAGGAGGATGTCGCGTCCTTCCTGGTCACGGAAGTACTCGGCCATGGTCAGCGCCGTCAGGCCCACCCGCTGGCGAGCGCCCGGCGGCTCGTTCATCTGGCCGAAGACCATCACGGTCTTCGGGAGGACGCCCGACTCGGTCATCTCGCCCAGGAGGTCGTTTCCCTCACGCGAGCGCTCGCCCACGCCGGCGAAGACCGAGTAACCGCCGTGCTCCTGGGCGATGTTGCGGATCAGCTCCTGGATGATGACCGTCTTGCCCACGCCGGCGCCGCCGAAGACGCCGACCTTGCCGCCGCGCTTGAAGGGGGCGATCAGGTCGATGACCTTGATGCCGGTCTCGAAGACCTGCGCCTCGGTCTCCATCTGGTCGAAGGCTGGCGGAGCGCGATGGATAGGCAGCATCTGCTCCGTCTTGACCGCCGCCTTGCCGTCGATCGGGTGGCCCAGCACGTCGAACACGCGGCCCAGCGTGGCCTCGCCGACCGGCACCATGATCGGTCCGCCGGTATCGCTGGCCTCAAGGCCCCGGGACAGGCCGTCGGTGGTGGACATGGCCACCGTGCGCACCCAGTTGTTGCCCAGGTGCTGCTGCACCTCGACCACCAGCGTGTCGTCGAGGGCGCTGACCGCGCTCTTGCCCTTCTTGCCGCCGTTGCCATCGGTCGCGGCCGAGCCCCGCGCCCCCTTGGGACGCTTGATCTCGAGCGCGTTGTAGATGGCGGGCAGGTCGCCCGGCGGGAACTCGACGTCGATCACGGGTCCCGTGATCTGGATCACCTTTCCGGTTGCCATCAGTCTTGTCGGTGCTCCTCGTGCTTAGCCGCCGAGCGCTTCAGCGCCGGAGGCGATCTCGATCATTTCGCGGGTGATGGTGGCCTGCCGGGTCTTGTTGTAGACCAGGGTCAGGTCGCCCATGAGCTCATTGGCATTGTCGGTCGCGCTGCGCATGGCAATCATCCGGGCCGATTGCTCGGAGGCGTTCGACTCCAGCACGGCACGGAACAGGTCAACCGCCACGTAGTGCGGCAGCAGGCGGCTGAGCACCGCCTCCGGTGACGGCTCGAACAGGTACTCGTCGGTGCGCTCCGCCTCGTCCGGGTCCAGGTCGGCCGGCCGCGGCACGGGCAGCAGGGTGGTCACGGTCGCCCGCTGGGTCAGCGTGCTGACGAAACCGGGATACACCACCGCGATCTCGTCGTAGGCCCCCTCCAGGAAGTCCTCCGACACCAGACGCGCGATCGGCGTGACGTCGGCGAAACCGGGGCGGTCGCCCAGGCGCGGGAAGTGGGCGGCGATGGGGATGCCGGCGCGGCGGAGCTGGTCGCGGCCCTTGCGTCCCACGGTGATGGCGGAGACCTCCACCGGGCCGTCGCCATTTTGCCCGCCCGCCTGCTCGGCGATGTGGCGCAGGGCGGCCCGCACGGTGTTGGTGTCCAGGGCTCCGGCCAGCCCGCGGTCGGTGGTCATGACGATCAGGGCCAGCTTCCGCACCGGACGACGGGCCAGGAGCGGATCCACCTCCTCGCCGACCGCCGCCGTCACCCGGCTCAGGGCCGAGCGCAGCTCGTCGTCGTAGGGGCGCGCGGCGAGGATGGCCTCCTGCGCCCGCTTCATGCGGGACGCGGCCACCAGCTCCATGGCACGCGTGATCTGCGAGATGTTCCGGATCGACGCGATCCGGCCGCGGATCTCCTTCAGGCTGGCCACGCCTAGCCCTTCTCCTCCGCTGCCTTCCCGAGGCCGGACTGCTCGCGATACTCCTTGACCGCGGCCTCCAGGTCCCTGGTCAGCTCGTCGGAGAGCGCCTTCTCCTTGGCGATCGCCGGCAGCAGCTTCTTGTGGGTCGACTCCAGGAACCGATAGAAGCCGGTCTCGAACTCGCCGAGCCGTGACGAATCGATGTCGTCCAGCCAGCCGTTGGTGGCCGTCCAGATGATGGCCACCTGCTTTTCGACCGGCAACGGCGAGAACTGCGGCTGGCGGAGGATCAGGGTGACCTTCTCGCCACGCGTCAGCTGGTCGCGGGTCGCCTTGTCCAGGTCCGATGCGAACTGGGCGAAGGCCTCAAGCTCGCGGTACTGGGCCAGGTCCAGACGCATCCTGCCCGCGACCTGGCGCATGGCCTTGATCTGGGCATTGCCGCCCACGCGCGAGACGCTGATGCCGGCGTTCACCGCCGGCCGCTGGCCCTGGTTGAACAGGTCGGTCTGCAGGAAGATCTGCCCGTCCGTGATGGAGATCACATTGGTCGGGATGTAGGCGGACACGTCGCCGGCCTGCGTCTCGATGACCGGCAGCGCGGTCAGCGACCCGCCGCCGTTCTCCTCGTTCAGGCGTGCCGCACGCTCCAGCAGGCGGCTGTGCGAATAGAAGATGTCACCCGGGAATGCCTCGCGCCCCGGCGGGCGGCGCATCAGCAACGACACCTGGCGATAGGCCCAGGCGTGCTTCGACAGGTCGTCGTACACGCACAGCGCGTCACGACCGGAGTCGAGGAACTCCTCGCCCATGGCCACGCCCGCGTACGGCGCCAGGTACTGCAACGGAGCAGGGTCCGATGCGGACGCGGCGACGACGATGGAGTGCTCCATCGCGCCGTGCTCCTCCAGCTGCGCCACCACCTGCGCCACCGTCGACTGCTTCTGGCCGATGGCGACGTAGATGCAGATCAGGTCCTGGCCCTTCTGGTTGATGATGGTGTCGACCGCGATCGCCGTCTTGCCCGTCTGGCGGTCGCCGATGATCAGCTCGCGCTGTCCGCGGCCGATGGGGATCATGGCGTCGATGGCCTTGATGCCCGTCTGGACCGGCGTGTCCACCGGCTGGCGCACGATGACGCCCGGGGCAATGCGCTCCACGGGGCGCGTCTTGGTGGTCTCGATGGGGCCCTTGCCGTCGATCGGCTCGCCGAGCGGGTTCACCACCCGGCCGATCAGCGCATCGCCGACCGGGACTTCGACGACTCGCCCGGTGGTCTTGACCTGGTCGCCTTCCTTGAGCTCGGTGTAGTCGCCCAGGATCAGGGCGCCGACCGTCTCCTCTTCCAGGTTGAAGGCCATGCCCATCACGCCGCCCGGGAATTCGAGCAGCTCAGATGCCAGCGCGCCGGACAGCCCGAAGATCTGGGCGATGCCGTCGCCAACCTCCACGATGGTGCCGACGCCGGCGACATCGGCTCCCTCGTCGAAGCCCTTGATCTCGCTTCTGATGATCGACGTGATCTCGTCGGATCGAATCGCCATGCCTTCCTCGTTCCTGTCGTTCAGCGGCGCCGGGTCGCTAGACCGCGGTCAGCCGTGCCCGCAGCCGCTCCAGGCGATTGCGGACGCTTGCGTCATAGAGCCGATCGCCGATGCGCACGGCGATCCCGCCGATGAGCGATTCGTCGACAACTTCATTCATCTCCACCGTCTCGCCGGTGAGCTCCCC
>DATEOS010000467.1:0-2349 GCA_035273815.1 Candidatus Limnocylindria bacterium | reverse complement strand
GATTTCATCAAGTCCCAGGACGGCTACGACGGCCGCCCGTTCGACGTGGTGCACGGGCTCGGAACGAATCGGGTCGGCGAGGGGCACGTGGTCCGCAACGACCCCGACGCCCGGCCGGGCCGCGGCGAAACCGAGATCGTGGACCGGCTCAGCTGGCTGGGCACCCAGGGCGTGACCGTCAGCTCGGTGCCGATCCCGGCGGTCAGCGGGGTGCAGGAGTATCTGGACTACGCCCAGTGGGTGATCGAGACGATCAAGCCGCAGTTGCCTTGACGACTAGTCCCGTCCTGCCATCCACTGCACCGCCGACGGGCTCAACAGCATGCCGAGCGCACTGAGCGCCAACAAGCCCACCAGGATTCCGTAGACGGCGTGGTGGCTGGTGATGACGTACCAGGCCACCGGTAGCAGCAGCAGGTTGGTGGGCACCGCGATCCCGCGCCCCCAGCGCCGTCCGGTGATCAGCGCCCAGCCGCCGGCCAGCACGCCCGCGCCGATCAGGATGAACCAGATGGCCGTGCCCCAGCCGCTGACGATCTGCTGATCGGCACCCGCGGCGGCACGCACCAGCAGCACAGCGGCCATGACGAGCGCCGCGACTCCCTCTGCCGCCACCAGGAAACCTGCGTAACGGACGATCGGCGGCTGGATCACGACAGCCGGCCGGCCAGATGCTGCACCGCGAACTGGTAGCCCAGCGAGCCCGCACCCGCGATCACGGCCTCGGCGACCGCCGACACATAGGAATGGTGTCGGAACGGCTCACGACGGTGGATGTTGCTCAGGTGCACCTCGACGACCGGCAATTCCACCCCGGACAGCGCATCCGGGATGGCCACCGAGGTGTGGCTGTAGCCGCCCGGATTGATGATGATGCCCGCACAGTCGGCCCGCGCGGCGTGGATGGCGTCGATCAGCGCGCCCTCGTGGTTGCTCTGCACCGCCCGCAGGTCAAAGCCGTATTCGGCGGCCGTCGTCGCCACCTGCTGCTCGATCTGGGCCAGCGTGGTGGAGCCGTAGATCTCCGGTTGACGAGTCCCGAGCAGATTCAGGTTCGGGCCGTTGAGGAGCAGCAAGCGGCGTTGGGTCACGCCAGTACGGTACCGACGCTGCCGCACCGGAGGCCACGGCGTACCGGACCCAACCGCGAGCGACGTTTCCCAAACGGAAACGTATCAGTGTCGACATCCGTGATTTACACCGCCTCGCGCACCACGAAACATGGGATCCCGACAGCCGGAAAGGGCGGTAGAGCATGACGATCAGCGTGGCCGAACGGGCGGAGTTGCGATCCGCGGTCCGCGACTTGCTGCACGAGAAGTGTTCCGAACAGGACGTGCGCCGAGCCGCGGAATCCTCGGAAGGCTTCGACCGGGACCTGTGGGGCCGGCTGGCCGAGCAGGGTGTGCTGGGCATGCTCGTCGCCGACGAGTACGGCGGACTCGGCTTCGGCCCGTTGGAGCTCGAAGCGGTCGCCGAGGAGACCGGCGCCGCGCTGCTGCCCGCCCCGTTCATCTCCAGTGCGGTGCTCACCGTCGCGCTCGTCCAGGCGGCCGGCACCGATGCGGACAAGCAACGCCTGCTGCCCGGCCTGGCCGACGGCAGCTCCATCGGTACCGTCGCGGTGACCGGTGCGCGTGGCACCTGGACCGCCGCGGGCGTCGAGGTCGCCGCGGGCGCCGACGGCACCCTGAACGGCGCCGCGCACTACGTCACCCACGGCCAGCCCGCCGATCTGATCCTGGTGGTCGCCGACACCGGCGACGGTATCGGCGTCTTCGAGGTCGCCGCGGACGCGGCCGGCTTCCAGCGCACGCCGTCTTCGGTTTTCGACCCGACGGTGCCGCTGTCGAGCTACACCTTCGCCGACACCCCGGCCCGGCGCCTGGGTACCGCGGGCTGGGAGGCCGTGCAGCAGGCGCTCGATCTCGCCGTGGTGGCGCTGGCCGGCGAGCAGGCCGGCGGCACGCGGCGCATCTTCGACATCACCGTGGACTACCTCAAGACCCGCTTCCAGTTCGGCCGGGCGATCGGCAGCTTCCAGGCGCTCAAACACATGGCCGCCGATCTGCTGCTGGAGGTCGAGTCGGCCACCTCCGCAGCGCAGAACGCCGCGGCACAGTTCGAGGACGCACAGGCCAGCGCCGGCGCGGTCGCGCTGGCCGGATTCGCCTGCGCCGAGGCCTATGTCAAGACCACCATGGCTGCGGTGCAGATGCACGGCGGCATCGGCTTCACCTGGGAACACCCCGCCCATCTCTACTACCGGCGGGCGAAGAGCCAGCAGCACTTCCTGGGCGACCCGGGCCGGTACCTGGAGCGCCTGGCCGGACAGCTCGCGGGCTGAAG
>DATEOS010000466.1:0-5859 GCA_035273815.1 Candidatus Limnocylindria bacterium | reverse complement strand
GGTCCGGAGGAACGGACCCCCGGCCCGCTGTACGCCGAGGTCTACCGCCGTCATGGCGTGCCGCGCACCTTCGGCTACCCGGTGCCCGCCGAGCTTGCGGGATGGGCGCGCGACGCCGGATGGACCGATGCGGTCGTCGACGACGATCCAAGCGTCGCCATTCGCCTGCCGGATGCGGGCGCGTTCACTGCCTGGCGTCGCACCGGCTCGCGCGGTGCCGCGACGGCCGGCTGGAGCGAGGAGCAGCACGCGGCCCTCACCGCCGACATGCTGGCGGTCACGCCACAAGAGGCGGACGGCGGCTACGCGATTCCGTTCGGGGCGTTCTACCTCACCGCGCGGAACTGACGCCGCAGGCGGGGCCCGGCGGATCGATCTAGCCGGCGTGCTCGATGCAGGCTCGCGCGAAGGCCAGCATGGGGCCCACCGCGTGGTCGTCGACGCCTTCCGAGTCGGCAGAGAGGTCGAGCTTCGGATCCTCGGCCACCAGTCGCCACACGGCTCGCACGTCGCCCAGGTCGTCGTCGATCTGGGCGTCGCTCTGTAGGCGGAGGCCGCGCACGCTGGACCATCGATACAGCTGGCCCCGCAGCATCCACGCGCCCTCGGGGTCCGCGCCGGCAGGGGCGTAGGTGTACTCCAACAGCCCGATATCGGTCGCCAGGTAGATCCGGATCCGCCCGTTCTCCTGGTTGAGGGTCACATGGGCGGCGTATTCGGCGGCCCCCAGCTCACCCAGGTTTCGCTGCACCACCGCCCGGGCGCGACCCAGGTTGTCCCACTCACCGATCTTCACGCGCAGAAGGATAGCCGCGCACCGGCTCTACAATCGGGCCAATGGCCACCGCGACCACCACGCGCTACGAGACGATCATCGGCATCGAGGTGCACGCGCAGCTGCGTACCGAGTCGAAGATGTTCTGCGGCTGCCCGACATCGGCTCCGGCAGGGGAGCCGGACGAGCCGAACACGCGGGTCTGCCCGGTCTGCCTGGGCATGCCCGGGACACTGCCGGTCATCAACCGTCGCGCGGTGGAGCTCGTGATCCGCACCGGGATCGCGCTCGATTGCCACATCGAGACCGAGGCGGTTCGCTTCGAGCGCAAGAACTACTTCTACCCTGACCTGCCGAAGGGCTACCAGATCAGCCAGTACGCGCTGCCGCTGTGCGCGAATGGCCGCCTGAGCGTGCCGGTCCCGGCGGAGGAGGCCGAGGTCAGCATCGGCATCACGCGGGCCCACCTGGAGGAGGACACCGCCCGGCTGCAGCACGGGGGACGCGGCTACAGCCTGGTCGACTTCAACCGCGCGGGGGTGCCGTTGATGGAGATCGTCACCGAGCCCGATGTCCGCTCGCCGGCCCAGGCTCGCGCGTACGGGGAGACGCTGCGCGACATCCTGCGGCACATCGGCGCCTCGGACGGGGACATGGAGACCGGGTCGATGCGGATCGAGGGCAACATCAGCCTGAGGCCAATGGGATCGTCCGGCTTCGGCACCAAGGTCGAGGTCAAGAACCTCAACAGCTTCCGCTCGCTGGAGCACGCGATGGAGTTCGAGGTCGAACGCCATGCCGAGGCCCTCGAGCGCGGGGAGCGGCTGGTCCAGGAGACGCGCGGCTGGGACGAGAACGGCGGCCGCACCATCAGCCAGCGCACCAAGGAAGAGGCGAACGACTATCGCTACTTCCCCGAGCCGGATCTGCCTCCACTGCGCCCGTCACACGACTGGATAGCGGAGATCCGAGAGGCGATGCCGGAGCTGCCGGCCGCTCGCCGCGAGCGCTACGAGCAGGTGCTGGGGCTGTCCGCGTATGACGCCGGAGTGCTGACCGCCGACGTGGCGCTGGCTGAGTACTTCGATCGGGTCGTGGCCGCCGGCATCGCGCCGAAGTCGGCCGCCAACTGGGTGACCGGCGAGTTCAGCCGCCTGCTGAACCAGCATGCCGCCGATGGGCTGCGAGCCTCGGACGTGGCCTTGGCGCCCGAAGGGCTGGCCGAGCTGATTGGCGAGGTCGCCGGGGGCGGCGTGTCGGGCACGAATGCCAAGGTCGTGTTGGCCACCGTGTTCGCCAGCGGCGAGTCGCCGCGCGTCGTGATTGAGCGCGAAGGGCTGGGGCAGGTCCACGACTCGGGTCTGATCGAACGGGAAGTGGTGGCAGTCTTGGACGAGTTCCCGGAGCAGGTGGCGCAGTACCGCGGCGGGAAGCAGCAGATCTACGGCTTCCTGGTGGGGCAGGTCATGAAGCGCACCGCCGGACGCGCCGACGCGACGCTCGTCAACGAGGAGCTGCGACGCCAGCTCGACGGCTGACCCGGCTCCTGGTCTGCGGGGGCGCCGGCGTTGCGTTGGGCGTCGCCAGCCGTTGGATGGACACGGCGCAATGGGCGCCGACCTGGATCGGCCTCGTGCTCTCGCCGTGGTTGGTGACGTCCTGGCTGGCCGGGGCCTGGGTCGGACAGCTGGATCGCAGCCTGGCGTGGGGTGCTGCCGCGGGGTTCTTCCTGCTTGCGGCGACCGTTGTCACGTACCTGTTGTTGGCAGGCGAGGATCGCGCGGGACTGTTCCCGGGCCTGCCGTTGCTGGCGGTGGGCGCCGGGCCTGGCTACGGAACTGCCGGCGCCGCGGTCCACCACCGAGCGCGCGGCCGATTGATCGCCGCAGTGGTGCTCGGCGCCACTTTCGTGGTCGAGGGCGTGCTCCTGCTGCAGGCGGCCGCGGAGAGCCCCGTCGAAAGCGGGCTGTTGGTGGCCGAGGCCGCGGCGGGCGTCCTGCTGGCGAGCTGGATCGGCGGCGTCAGAGCCGGCCTGGTCGTGGTCATCGTTGGGGCTGTCGTGCTCGGCATCGAGCTGGCGATAATGGTGAACATGGGACCGGGCCTGCCCTGAGCGGGCTATTGAACGGCCGCGGGCTGCGGCTATCCTTCGCCCGTGCCCGCCCAGCACGTTGAGCGCCGGACGCATCGGGACCTGTGCCAGTTCGCCCTGGAGCTGCTGGACGAGGCCGATGCGATCGTGCTGCGCGACGTGCATGAGCCGATGGTGACCGCCCTGGCGGGGGAGTGAGCGTGGGGCGCGGACGCTGGGCGGAGCCGCTGATGGCCCTGGTGCCGATCGCCATGGCCGTCTTCACGCTGGTCGTGCTGGTGGAGCCGGGCGTGCAGCCGGCCATCGTCAATCTGCGGCTGGCCCTCGCCATCGACGCGGTGGCCACCTTGGCGGCGGTAGCGGTCGCCATCCTGGGCTGGGTCCGCTACCGGGAGGGCGGGGACGAAGCGGCGCTGTGGCGCGCATCGGCCCTGCTGGTGCTGGGGACCATCAACGCGCTGATGGCGACGGTGACGATCCTGGGCGTGGAGACGGGCTTCGGGCTTTCCGTGGATGATCCGGGCCAACTGCCGCTCTGGGCGAGCGTGATCACCCGCGGGCTGGCGGGCGGGCTGCTGATCGTGGCTGGCCTGGTCGCCACCGGCCGCCGGCGCAAGGGTGTTCGGAGGCCGCTGCTGGTCCTCTGGCTGCCGGCCATGCTGGTGACGGCGGCTGTCTTCATCGCCGCCGGCATCCCGGAATCATTGCCGCCCCTCATCACGCCGAATGGCATGACGGCCCTGCGCCTCGACCCGGTGGCCTCGCTCATGCCAGGCGCCGCACCGCTCCTTATCCTGGTCGAGGCTCTCCTGGCGCTGGGCTACCTCTATGCGGCGGCCCTGTCATACGAAGCATTCAGGCGCAACGCGCGCGGAACCGATGGCGTGCTCGCCGTCGGCTTGATGCTGGCCGCTTTCAGCCAGGTGCTCTTTGCAATCCATCCCGGAACGTACAGCTCCCTGGTGACGGCCGGTGACCTGCTGCGAGTCGCGTTCTACGCGACGCTGCTGGCCACGCTGGCGGCCGAGGTGCGCGGCGACATCCGGGCGTTGCGCGCCGCCAATGACGAGCTGACCCGACTGCGCGAATCCGAGATGGTTCGCGCCGCGGCCGAGGAACGTGCCCACCTGGCGCGCGAGCTCCACGACGGCATGTCGCAAGAGCTGTGGTACGCGAAGCTGAAGCAGGGCCGGTTGATGGCGCTGCCGGAGATCGTGGGCACGGCACGCGAGCTCGCGGGTGAGGTGGCGGGTGCCATCGAGTCGGCCCTGGCGGAGGCGCGCCAGGCCATCCTGGCGCTGCGACCGGCGGAGGGCGGCAGCTTCGCCGAGGTGGTGCAGCGCTACGTCGCCGACTTCTCGGACCGCTTCGGGATCGCGGCCGAATGCCACTGCGATGCTGGCGCCGACCGTTTCTCTCCACGGGCACAGGCGGAGTTGCTGCGGATCGTGCAGGAGGCACTGGCCAACGTGCGCAAGCACGCCGATGCCACGCTCGTCCGCGTGGAGCTGTCCGAGACCGGCCAGGGACTGGAGCTGCGGGTCACCGATAACGGCCGCGGCTTCGTAACGGACCAGGTAGGTCCGGCCGGGTATGGTCTGACAAGCATGCAGCAGCGGGCCGCCATCATCGGCGGCAGCCTGACGATCGACTCGCGTGAGCAGGACGGGACCCGCGTCCTGGTCCAGATGCCGCGGGCGGCAGAAGGGGGATGACAGTCAGATGAGCGAGCCGGCTACGCGGGTGATGCTGGTCGACGACCACGCGCTGGTACGCTCCGCCGTGCGCCAGGCGCTGGCAGCCGAAGATCTTGAGATCGTGGGTGAGGCCGCCAGCGCGGACGAGGCACTGTTGCTGGCCCCGCAGCTGGCGCCGGACGTCCTCCTGCTGGACATCAACCTGCCCGGGACCGATGGGCTGCGGCTCCTTCGTGAGCTGGCACCGCGGCTGCCGGCCACCAGGATCGTGATGCTGACCGTGTCGAACGACCGCCGCGACCTGGTCGACGCGGTCCGCAGCGGTGCGGCCGGCTACCTGACCAAGGACCTCAGTCCCGAAGCGCTGCAGCGTGCCGTGCGCGGCATCCGTTCCGGTGACCTGGCCATGTCGCGTTCCATGGCTGCGGACGTGATCCAGCACCTGGCGGCCACCACGAACCGCTCAACGGCCTCGTCGGGCACGGAGGAGATGGCGGGCATCAGCGCCCGCGAGCGGGAAGTGCTGGCGCTGCTGGCCCAGGGGCTGACGGACCGCGAGATCGGGGAGCGGCTCGGCATCTCGCCACGCACGGTCGAGACGCACGTCGGCTCGTTGCTCAGCAAGCTGGGAGTGCGGAACCGCGCGCAGGCGGCGGCGCGCTATCGCGAGGGGGCGTAGGGGTCGTCGAGCGGCTCGCCGAGGACCCGGCTGATCTCCCGTCGGAATCGCAGGCCCGATGAATGGCGGGCCAGCCAGCGCAGGTAGGCCGGATCCTTCTTGGCGAGGTCGTACAGCGACCAGCCCGCATAGCGCCCGAAGTCGAGGCGAAGATCGCCGGCCGACATCGAGACCTCGGCCGAGGTCGGTGGCGGAGTCCAGCCGCTCGCGGAGCTCCGTGCCAGCATCGCGTCGCCGTCGGGCGTCCCATCGGCGCTGGTGTGGCGCTGAGGCGGCGCAACGACGGTTGGCATCAGCATCGGTTCGCGCTCGGGTCCCGGGCCGACCGGGTGCAGGCGATCCTCGCGTTCCAGGTCGTAGCGCTGCCGTGCGGCCGGGTCGCGCAGCACGCCATAGGCACGGGTGAGCTCAGCGAGCCGGATCTCGTGCACGCCGGTCAGATCGGTCTCCGGATGGAAACGCTTGGCCAGCGTCTTGTAGGCGGCGCTGATGACCTCCGGGCTGGCCTCCGGGTCAACCTGCAGCACCTTGTAGTAATCGCGCTGGATGGCGGTCATGGCGCGCGCCTCCGGGCATTGGCGCGGGCCGCAGCCAGCTGGACGCGCAGCAGGCGCGG
>DATEOS010000465.1:0-6209 GCA_035273815.1 Candidatus Limnocylindria bacterium | reverse complement strand
CCGCGCCTGGCGCCTGCCGGCGCTGGTCGGCGGGGCTGTGGCCCTGCTGCTGCTGGCGGCCTTCGCCGCCCCGTCTCCCTTCGGCATCGCGGAGCGCGACGCGCGCCTCGAGCGCATCCGCCAGCTCACCGACACCATCGCCAGCAACCCGCGCGACGTGGACGCGCTGGGGGAGCTGGCCGACCTGTACCTGGCCGGCGGCACGGCCGACGACGTGGGCCGGGCGTTGGCCAGCCTGGTCCTGATGCGCGACGCCGCCCCGCAGAGCCGTGATGCCAACCAGCGACTGGTGACCCTGCTGGTGCGCACCGGCCTGTGGGATGACGCGAATGCCGCCATCGACCACTACGCCGAGGTGGTCGGCGAGAACGACCCGGACATCCCGTTCTTCCGCGGCCTGGTTGCGCGCGGCAACGGCGACAACGACGCGGCCGTCCGGCAGTTCGACCGCTTCCTGCAGCTGGCCCCGGATGACCCCCGAGCCCAGATGGTCCGCGGCCTGCGCGAAGACCTGTCGAACGATGCCGAGGAGGGCTAGGCGGACTCCGTCACGCGCTCCAGCGTCTGCCGCAGCGACTCGAGCTCGGCATCGGGGATGCGGTCCAGGAAGTGGCAGGCCACGCCACGCAGGTGGGTCGGCGAGGCCGCGCGCAGTCGCTCATAGCCCCCGGTGGTGAGCTGCGCCCACTGCCCGCGGCGGTCGGTGTCGCAGGAGATGCGCTCGACCAGACCATCGGCCTGCAGTCGGTCGATCAGCCGGGTCGCACCCGAGCGCGATAGCGCCAGCGCATCGGCCAGTTCGCTCATGCGCAAGCGCCGCTGGCGGCTGTAGGCGAGGACCAGCAGCAGCTCGTAGTCGGCCAGGCCCATCGACTGCTCCGCCTGCAGCTCACGCTCGAGCTGACGCCGCACCTGGGCGTGGGCATAGAGGAAGGTGCGCCACGCCTGCAGGCGTGGATCGCGCGGGCTCGGGATGGCGTGGACTGCCATGACGCAGATCCTGACAGAACGGCTGGTTGCGCGTGCAACCAACCCCGTGCGTGAGATCAGGCGAACGGGATCTCGATCCAGAAGGTGGAGCCAAGGCCCTCTTCGCTCTCCACGCCCAGGCTGCCGCCGTGCCCCTCCACCAGGTGGCGCACGATGGCCAGGCCCAGTCCCGCGCTGCCGCCGGGAGTCGTCTCGTCTCCCTCGCGGGCACGCGACCGGTCGACCTTGTAGAAGCGCTCGAAGATGCGCTCGCGATGCGTCTCGGGGATGCCGATCCCGTCATCACTCACCGTGAAGCGGGCGCAGGTTGTGCCTGCTTCCCACCCGATGCGGACCTCGCCGCCCGGATGGCTGTACTTCACCGCGTTGTGCGCCAGGTTGAGCAATGCCTGCCCCAGCCGGGCCGGGTCGGCCGCGACGCGCGGCCCGTCCAATGACGTGTCGCCGCCGGCCACGACCGTCACCCCGCGCCGCTCTGCGACCGGGCGGATCCGCTCGGCCACGTCGCGCACCACCACCCGCGGCTCGATCGGCTCGATGGCCAGCTTCGTTTCGCCCGACTCGATCATCGACAGCTCGAGCAGCTCGTCCACCAGCTGCGCCAGGTGGTCGACCTCGCGCTCGATCTGCTGCGTGAAGTCGCGGGCGGTCTGCGGGTCGTCGACCGCGCCCTCGGACAGGGTCTCGGCCAGCAGCTTGATCGAGGCCAGCGGGGTGCGCAGCTCGTGGCTGATGTTGGCCACGAAGTCGCGACGGATTCGCTCGGCGCGGCGCTGGCTGGTGGTCTCGTGCAGCGCGATGACCAGGCGGGCGCCCGGCAGGGGCACCGCCTCGATGGAGAAGGTGCGCGCGCCCAGTCGCCCGAGCTCCGACTCTCCGATCGCCGCCTCGCCGCTGGCCTGCGCCTGGCGGGCGATCCCGTCCAGCGCCACCGAGCCGAAGGCCGCGATCAGGCTCATGCCGGTCAGCTGATCGCTTGGCCGCTCGGCCAGTCCCTCGCCGCCGGCGCCGGCCCGCACGATGCGCAGCCGGTCATCGACCAGGACCAGGATCGTCTCTCCGTTGCGCCCCAGGAGGGCTTCGATCGCGTCCCCCAGCAACTCGTCCGTCACGACCGGCTTCTAGGCGCCGCGTGCCGGCCGAGGCGCGAAGGCGTAGCCCACGCCGCGCACGGTGCGGAAATAGTTGTGCCCGTCACGCGCGCGCAGCTTCGATCGAAGCCAGGAGACGTGAACGTCTACCGTCCGTCCGTCGCCGTCGTAGTCCATGCCCCACAGCCGGGCAAGCAGCTGGTCGCGCGTGAAGATGCGTCCCGGGTGGCCGGCAAGGTGGGCGAGCAGGTCAAACTCCTTGGTGGTGAGGGTCAGGCTCTCACCGTTGAACGTAGCCTCGCGACGTCCCACATCGACCGCCAGGTCGCCGGAGCGGATCGTCTGGCCCGCCTCGTCCCCGCCCTGCGAGTCGGCGCGCCGCTGCCGGCGTAGCACCGCCTCGATGCGGGCCAGCAGCTCGGGCCGGCTGAAGGGCTTGCTGACGTAGTCATCGGCCCCCACCTTCAGGCCGACGACCCGGTCGATCTCGTCGCCCTTGGCCGAGACCACGATCACCGGCGTGGTGATCCCCTCGCTGCGAAGGCGGCGCAGCACCTCGAGGCCGCTCATGGCCGGCAGCATGACATCCAGCAGGATGAGGTCCAGCGTCGGGTCGCGGCCGGCCGCCAGCGCCTGCTCGCCATCCACGGCCACCCGCACCTCGTAATCCTCGCGGCCCAGGTTGAAGGTGAGCGCCTGGCGCAGGGTGCGATCGTCCTCCACGACCAGGATGCGGCGCTTCATCGGCCCAGGCGCCTGACGCCTACGGGTTGAGGTCTTCGACCCGGCCGGTTGCCAGGAAGACGACATCCTCGCCGATGTTGGTGACCCGGTCGCCCAGCCGTTCCAGGTGATGGGCGGCGAAGAGCATGTGCGTCGCCTGCCGGGCGCGCTCCGGCGAGACCTCCATCAGGCTGACGGCGTCCTCGTAGACGCTGTTGTAGAGCGCATCGATCTCGTCGTCCCCGCGGCACACGGTGCGCGCCGCCTCCTCGCTTACGTCGACCAGGGCCCGCATCGCTGAGCGCAGCTGCTCCCGGCAGAGCTGCTCCATGCGCGGGATCTGGCGGAAGATCGGGAGCTCAGGCTCAGTCGCCAGCTGCTGCGCCAGCTTGGCGATGTTGGTGGCGTAGTCGCCCATCCGCTCCAGCTCAGCGGCCGCGTGGTAGAGGGCCAGCAGCTCGCGGATGTCGCGGGCCATGGGGCCCTGCCGGGCGATCACGCTGGTGATTTCCAGGTTGATCTGGCGCTGCAGTTCGTTGACCTCGGTGTCCGCCCAGCGGACCTCGTCGGCCAGGTCAACGTCGCGCTGCATCATGGCCACGCCGGCGCGCTGGATCTGGCTTTCCACCATCGCGCCCAGCCGCAGGACGTCGTCCTTGGCGGTCTGCAGCTCCTCCTCGAAGGTGCGGCGCAATGTGGATGCATGGGTCGCGGCGGTCGATGCCGTGTCCTGCGTGTTCTGCTCCGTCGCTCGCTCCATGGCTTGTCTCCCGCCTCGCCTAGCCGAACCGGCCGGTGATGTAATCCTCAGTCAGCCGGTTCTCCGGCATGGTGAACAGCTGGCCCGTGGGGGCCATCTCGACCAGGTAGCCCGCCCGGTCCTCACCCATCGTCAGGAAGGCGGTGTAGTCGCTGGCTCGCGCCGCCTGCTGCATGTTGTGCGTCACGATGACGATCGTGTAGTTCTCCTTGAGCTCGTGCATCAGCTCCTCGATCCGCAGGGTGGCGATGGGATCCAGCGAGCTGCACGGCTCATCCATCAGGATCACGTCAGGCTCGACCGCGATGGCGCGCGCGATGCACAGGCGCTGCTGCTGACCGCCGGAAAGGGCCGTACCGGGATGCTTGAGCTTGTCCCCGACCTCGTCCCAGAGCGCCGCGCGACGCAGCGAGCGCTCCACCAGGTCGTCCATGTTGCCCCGGTAGCCCGCCACGCGCGGACCGAACGCCACGTTGTCATAGATCGATTTCGGAAACGGGTTGGGCTTCTGGAACACCATCCCGATCCGGCGGCGCACCTCCACCGGGTCGATCCCGTCCGCGTACAGGTCGACCCCGTGGTAGAGCACCTGTCCCGCGATCCGAGCGCTGTCGATCAGGTCGTTCATCCGGTTGAAGGAGCGCAGCAAGGTGCTCTTGCCACAGCCGGACGGCCCGATGAGGGCCGTGATCTTGTTGTGCGGCACGCTGAGCGAGATGTCGCGGACAGCTCGGAAGTCCCCGTAGAAGCACGACAGGTCGCGGAGCTCGAAGACGACCTCTTCGGCCGTGAATGCCAAGGGCTCGACCTGACGCTCCGCCGCAGGGACCATCGCCCCGGACTCGTCGAGCTCCTGTTGTCGCGTCACAACCCGTATTGTCGGTCCTTCCGGCCGCTGCAGGTCGACGCGCCCGGTGCGATCGCGCTCGGTATCCGCTGTCAATCGGTCACCACCTTCGGTCATAACGGTTCCGCAGTGTGATGGCTATCGCGTTCACCAGCAGGATGACCACCAGCAGCACCACGATGGCCGCGGCGGTCAGGGCCCGGAACTCGTCCTGCGGCTTGCCCGACCAGTCGAAGATGATCGTGGGCAGGGCAGTGTACGAGCCGCCCAGCATGTCCGCCGGATCGGTGTTGCTGAACGTCCCGGCAATGGCCCCGACCATCAGCAGCGGGGCCGTCTCGCCAAAGGCGCGGGCCAGCGCCAGGATGGTGCCGGTGAAGATGCCCGGCGCCGCGTACGGCAGGACGTGGCTGCGGACCGTCTCCCAGCGCGTGGCCCCCACGCCGAAGGCGGCCTCCCGAATCGAGACCGGGACGGCGCGCAGTGCCTCGGACGCGGTGATCACCACGATCGGCAGCACCACGATCGCCAGCGTCAGACCGCCGGCCACCAGGATCTTGCCCATGCCCAGCAGGGTGACGAAGACCGCCAGGCCGAGGAGGCCGTAGACGATGGCCGGTACGCCCGCCAGGTTGCGGATGTTGGTCCGGATCAGGCGGGTCAGCCCCGAGTCATGGGCGTACTCCTCCAGGTAGACCGCCGCCCCTACGCCCAGCGGCAGGGCCAGCAGCACCACGAACAGGATCAGCAGGATCGACCCCATCAGGCCCTGCAGGATCCCGGCGGTGGCAGGGCGGGCCGACAGCGGCGAGAAGAGAAATTCCCCCGGCCGGCTGGCGAAGACGGGGAATGACTTGATGATGATGTCGGCCAGCAGGACCAGCAGCACGCCCAGGCTGATCAGCAGCGAGAGCAGCAGCCCGATCTCCAGCGCTCGGCTGCGCCAGTCCGTGGTCTGGCCGCGCAGCCGCTGCTCCACCATCTCCGTGGTGTTCAACGCCTGCACGCGGACCGCCATCAGTAGGCCCGCCGCACGCGCCGCACGAATGCGTCGCTCATCAGGTTGAGAGTCAGGGTGACCACGAACAGCAGGAAGCCGACGAAGAAGAGGCTCTCGAACGTGTTCTCCGCTCCGCGCACCTGGTCGGAGCCGATGGCCAGCGAGGTCATGGCGGCGGTCATGGTCTGCCCCGGCTCCAGCGGGTTCCACTCGAACAGCGAGCCGCCGGTGCCGCCCGCAGCAATGGCCACGATCATCGTCTCGCCGATTGCGCGCGAGACGCCGATCATCAGGGCGGCCACAATCCCCGACACCGCCGCCGGCACCACGACCGACACGGTCGTGGTACGTCGGCGCGCGCCCAGCCCATAGCTCGCCTCTCGGAGATAGGCCGGCACCGCGTGCATCGCGTCCTCCGAGACAGAGGCGATGAGTGGCGTGATCAGCACGCCGACGGCGATGCCCGCGGCAGCCATGTTCGAGAGTGGCGCGTCGGTCAGCGGCTGGATCACGTTCGGGCTGATCCAGGTCAGCGCGAAGAAGCCCAGCACCACACTGGGGATGGAGGCCAGGATCTCGATGATCGGCTTCAGGGAGCGGCGGACCCGCGGCGAGGCGTACTCGGAGAGGTAGATCCCGGCGCCCAGGCCCAGTGGCGTAGCGACCAGCATCGCGACCGCCGAAATGACGAGCGTGCCGACCACGATCGTCTTGATGTCGAACAGGCCGCGTCGCGGGAACCAGCCATCGGTCCACAGGCTGGACTTGTCGACGTTGATGAAGAAGGTCAGGGCGTTG
>DATEOS010000464.1:0-2568 GCA_035273815.1 Candidatus Limnocylindria bacterium | reverse complement strand
AGCAGCGTCCGCAAACGAGCACTTGACCGATTCCTGCGCCGATACAACACTCAACGAGGCCACTCCGCCCTCGGCGGGAAACCACCCATCACCAGACTCGCCGCCTGACAACAACGTGTCAGGTCACAACATCTAGCCGCGATCGCCGGGCAGTTTCGCGGCGGCGGCCTCGTCCAGCAGCCACACGGTCGCCTCGCGGCCGACGGCGCCCGCAGCCGGGATGTCGACCGGATCGGCACCGCCGATCGCCGCGGCGACCGCATCGGCCTTCTCCGCACCGGCGACCACCAGCCACACCTCCCGGGCGCGCCGGATCGCGGGCAGCGTCAGCGTGATGCGGCGCGGCGGCGGCTTGGGGGAGTCGGTCACCGCGACCACCAGCCGGTCGCTCTCACGTACCGCATCGGTGTCGGGGAACAGCGAATTGACGTGGCCCTCACCGCCCATCCCGAGCAGGTGCACGTCGAACTCGTCGGGCAGCAGCGCCTCGTAGGCGGCCGCCGCGTCGTCGATGGCGTCCCCGAAATCCCCGTCGCTGGCGGCCATCGGATGCACGTTCGCCGGTGGAATGGCGATGGTCTCCAACAGCGCTTCGTACGCCTGGCGGTGATTGCGCTCGCCGTCCGCCGCGGGCACGAAGCGCTCGTCGCCCCAGAACAGCTGCACCTTGGACCACTCGATGTCGGGGCCGTAGGAGGCGACGTGGCGCAGCAGCGCGATGCCGACGGTGCCGCCGGTCAGCACGATGACCGCCTCCCCACGGGCGGCGATGGCCGAGGTGATGGCGCCGACCAGACGTGCCCCGGCGGCCGCGGCGAGGACCTTCGCGTCGAGGTAGGTCTCCAGCACACGCTCAGACATATGTCACCCTGTCGATTCCCTGTAGTGCTTCGAAGTAGATCTCGTCGGCATCCAACCGCCGCATGTCCTCGGCCAGGCAGTCACGGGTCTCCCTGCGCGCCAACGGGATCTGCGCGTCCGGCTTTCCGGTGCGGGTGAGGGTTGCGGTGATGCCGTCCTGCGGGCGGCTCAGCGTGATGACCTCGCTGGGCCTGGTCATCTCGACCTTCAGCTCGCCGATGGCACGGGTGACCGGGCAGTCGAGCCGTCCGGCCAGCCATCCGGCCAGGACGTCCAGCGCGGGTTCGTCCTTGAGCCCGGACACCACGACCGAGGTGATCGGTTCATGCGGGGCCTCGTCGACGGCGGCGGTCAGCAGCGCGCGCCAGTAGGTGATCCGGCTCCACGCCAGGTCGGTGTCGCCGGCGGTGTAGCCGGAGAGTCGGCTCTTGATGCAGGCCAGCGGGTTCTCCCCGTTGGTGGCATCGGTGATGCGGCGGATCGCCAAGCGTCCCAACGGGTCCTGCGCCGGAATCGGCGGCGCGAGCTCGGGCCACCAGGTCACCACCGGCGTGTCGGGCAGCAAGAACGGAGTCACCACGCTGCTGGCGTGGTCGGCGAGCGGTCCGGACAACCGCAGTACCACCACCTCGTTGGCGCCGGCGTCGCTGCCGACCCGCAGCTGCGCGTCCAGCCGCGCGTCCTGCGCCGTCCGGTCCCCGGGGATGACCACGATGACCCGGCAGGGATGCTCCCGGCTGGCCGCGTTGGCGGCCTCGATCGATTCCTCCAGCACCATCTCGGTATTCGGCGCGATGACCAGTGTCAGCACCCGGCCGAGGGTGATCGCGCCGCCCTCTTCGCGCAGCGCGATGATCTTCTTGTTGATGGCACCGGTGTTGGTGTCGGGCAGGTCGATGATCATGGCTCGACTCCTAGCAACATCACGGCCTCCGCCATTCGCGTCCGGTCCGGCGCAGCATCTCGAACGCCGACTCTGGGCCCCAGGTGCCCGACTCGTAGGTATCGGGTTTGCCGTGCGAGGCCCAGTACTGCAGCGCCGGATCCAGGATCTTCCAGGACAATTCGACTTCATCGTTGACCGGGAACAGGGACGGCTCCCCGAGCAGCACATCCAGGATCAGCCGCTCGTAGGCCTCCGGCGATTCCTCCGCGAACGCCGAGCCGTAGGAGAAGTCCATGCTGACGTCGCGGACCTCCATGGCGTTGCCGGGCACCTTGGACCCGAACCGCAGCGTGATGCCCTCATCCGGCTGCACCCGGATCACCAGGGCGTTCTTGCCCAGTTCCTCGGTCATGGTGGCGTCGAAGGGCAGATGAGGCGCCCGCTTGAACACCAGCGCGATCTCGGTCACTCTGCGGCCCAGCCGTTTTCCGGTCCGCAGATAGAACGGCACACCGGCCCAGCGTCGGGTGTCGACATCGACGGTGATGGCGGCGAAGGTCTCGGTGAGCGAGGTCTTGGAGAACCCCTCTTCGTCGAGCAGGCCCACCACCTTCTCGCCGCCCTGCCAGCCCGCCGCGTACTGGCCGCGCGAGGTGGTCTCGTCCAGTGGCTCGGCCAGCCGGCTGGCGGCGAGCACCTTGATCTTCTCGGCCTGCAGTTCGGCGGGGGAGAAGCTGACGGGCTCCTCCATCGCGGTCAACGCCAGCAGCTGGATCAGGTGGTTCTGGATGACGTCACGGGCAGCGCCGACACCGTCGTAA
>DATEOS010000463.1:0-3254 GCA_035273815.1 Candidatus Limnocylindria bacterium | reverse complement strand
GGCGATGCGCCACGCTGCCCAACGCGAGCCGCCGCTGAGATACGAGCGCTCGTTCGCCGCCACGCTGGCCGCGGCGATCGTCCTTGGCTGCCTGCTGGGCGACCCGCCACCCACGCAGGCTGCGCGTCCGAACGCGCAGGCCGCGGCCGAGTTCCTGGCCCACGAGCAGGGAGGCCTCGCCGCCGACTTCGCGGTCGTCTACCAGCGGGCGGCGCGACTGCCCACCGGCGAGGCGGTGTGGGCGGCCAAGCTGGTCGACCGCCGCACCGGTGCCGTCAGCCTCGTCTATCGCGACGCCCGGGGTTCGGTGGGCGGTCCCGAGCTCCTGCGCGGGCGGGAGCAGGCCGCCGCGGCACGGCAGAGCGCCATGGAGCGCAAGGCCAGCCCGGCGCTGCAACATGCCGTTCACGGCCGGCTGTCGCGCATGGCGATCAGCGGTGAGGCCGGCGCGAGGCTGCCGGTGGCCGTCTGGCTCAGAGCCGACGTCGCGCGCGCGGAGGGCGACGTCGTGGCCCGGCACCCCGAGGTCACCTGGATCGCCAACCGTCCCGTCGTGAATGACATGGCCACCATTCGGTCACTGCGTGCCGAGCTGTGGACCGCGCGGCGGGATGCCTATCTCGGCGCGGCGGCAAGGCTGCGTGACCAGATTCAGCAACTGGGCGGCCGCGTCGCCTATGCGAGCACGTCCGCACCGGTCGTGTTCGCAGACCTTCCCGCGGCGGCCGTGGCCGGCGTCGCGCGGCGTGACGACGTGCTGAGCCTGGGCCTCGAGGGCGCCTGGAAACCTGCCATCTCGACTGCGGGGAGCGCCGTGTCGGCCAACTGGACCAGCGGCGACGGAGATCGCGGCACGGGGGTGCGTATTGCCGTGGTCGAGTACCACAACGTGCGGCGTGGTGGCGACATGAGCGGGACGGTGGTCAAGTCGCACAGCACCACGGGCAGGCTGGCCTACGCGGGCGGGTTCGACCACCCGACATGGGTGGCCGGTGCCATCACCGGACACGGCGGCACATGGAGGGGCGTTGCCCCGGGCGCGAGCATCGTCTCGGCGGGAACCGGCGGGTACAGCGCCTCATTGACCTATGACCGTCGGATCATTGCCGCCGCGGACTGGGCCGTCGCACCGGGGGGTGGCAACGCCGACATCGTGAACACCAGCCTCGTCCAGGACACAACCCTGGGGGCTGAAGAGGGCCGGCGCTACTTCGACTCGCTCGTTGACCAGGACGGCCGGCTGGCAATCTCCGCGGCGGGCAATTACACAAACTTCGGCGGCTGGCAGATCGGCTCGCCCGGAACCGGCTACAACGTCCTGACCGTGGGCGGCGTCAACGACCGCGGCACCGCGAAGCGATCCGATGACCGGATCTGGTACGTGCCCGGCTCGAATGGCAGCAACTGGTTCGACCGCCCCGGTGACGCGTGGAATGCCCACGGTGATTACAACAAGCCCAACCTGGTGGCCCCGGCGGTGGCCGTGCGCACGGCCAACGGGCTGGCCGCGAGTGGAACCTCCGTGGCCACACCGATCGTCGCCGGCGTCGCCGCCCAGCTGCTCGCCAACGAACCGGTGCTGGCAGCCTGGCCGGAGGGTGCGCGGGCGGTGCTGATGGCGGGAGCCATCCACCGCGTTCGGATGCCGAACGGATCGCGCAACGTCGACCACGAGGGCGTGGGCATGGCCTCCGCCAGATGGACGAACCTGATCGCCAAACCGGGCGACAACCAGTTCGGTGGCTACCTCATCGGCTCTCTCTCACCCGGCCAGGAGCCAATCCAGGAGATCAGCGTGCGGGGTGGGGACCGGCTGCGGGTGGCGCTGGCCTGGAACAGCCACACCAACGGATCGGCCAATCTGTCGAAGACAGACGTGCTGCGCGCCGACCTTGACCTGCGCGTGATCGGTCCGAACGGCGCCGTGGCTGGGTCGTACACCATCGACAACGCCTACGAGTTCGTGGAAGTCGCCATCCCGTCCACCGGCACGGCCAGGATCGAGATCCGGCAGTCGCGCTTCGATGGCCCATCCGAGACGTATGGCCTGGCCTGGGCCAAGGTGCGAGAGACCACGCCGCCCAAGATCGTCAGTCGGTCGCCGGCCGACGGGCGGCAAGGGGTCGACCCAGCGACACACGTGCGGGCCAGGTTCAGTGAACGCGTGCTCAACGTCGGGTCCGCGACGTTCCTGCTCACCGAGGTCGCGACCGGTCGGCACGTCCACGCGTCGGTCTCGTACCAGGGATCGACCCACACCGCAACGCTGACGCCGGCCCGCGACCTCCCCGCAGGGTGGTACGAGGCCCGCCTGCGGGGCACCATCACGGATCGAGCCGGAAACCGGCTCGGCACGCGAATCTGGCGGTTCCGGGTGTCCGGCTCTTGATTGGCCTGATGCCGATGCCCCGGCTCCGAGCCAGCGTCCTCCTCGTGACGCTGGCACTGGCTGCCTGTGGCGGCCCCGGCCCTGACGCAACCGCGAGCATTGGCCAGCCGGCGACGGCCACGACCGATCCGAGCAGCGCCGCTGCTGCCGGCCAGCCCTATGACAGCGCCGCCATGCTGTCCGCCATGCGCGACTCGACCCGGCCGGGCGGAGTGCCGGATGAGTTGGAGACGGGCGCCATCGCCGCGGCCGTAGCCGGCCATGTCTGGACGTGGGACGGGCAGCCGTGGGAGACGCTCAGCGTGGGCGGCGCCTGCGGTCCCGCCGCATGCGACCTGGACGTGGCCGGATCAACGGATGCCATGGCCGGCGCCGACCTGTACACCTTCACCGTCGACCCCGCCGGCGGCGACGTCACGCTCCAGTCCACCGACCTGCATGGCTACCCGGCTGCGCTGGATGCAGAGCTCGATCAGATGGCGCGTGCCGAAGCCGGCAACGAGCTCGATGACCTGGCCTTCGTCGCGGCGCGCTGGCTGCCGCCGCCGGACCAGGGGCGCTTCTGGCTCGTGTACCGCACCGGTGGCGAGGAGGGAGCGCCCGGTGTCGACCTGCTGCTCGACACCACGACCGGCGCCATTCTCGAGCGCGTGGCGGCTAGGTAAGCGCCAGCGAGACCTCGCTCGCCTCGCCGTCGAGGATCCGCCAGGCGCGCAGGGCCGCATCGGGCGCGGCTTCGGGATCTGCCAGGCTCGCCAGCAGATAAACCGCATCGGGGTACATGGCCGCGCGTCGGTCGGTGGGCGAGGGGATGGCCGGGGACCGGGTATGGCTGTGGAAGATGCCGACCATGTCCTCCCCCACC
>DATEOS010000462.1:0-2657 GCA_035273815.1 Candidatus Limnocylindria bacterium | reverse complement strand
GAGTTCTTCACGGGTTGGCTCACCGAGTACAGCCTGTCGGTGGACAACCTGTTCATCTTCTTGCTCATCATGGCCAGCTTCAACGTGCCCAGGAAATATCAGCAGCAGGCGCTGCTGGTCGGCATCATCCTGGCGCTGGTCTTCCGCGGCATCTTCATCGCGCTCGGCTACACCTTGATCCAGAACTTCAGCTGGGTCTTCTACATCTTCGGTGCGTTCCTGATCTACACCGCCTGGAAGCTGGCCAAGGACACCGACCACGAGGACGACGGCGAGAACAGCGTCGTCCGGTTCGCGCGCAACTACCTCAACACCACCGACAAGTGGCACGGCCTCAAGCTGACGGTCAAAGAGGGCTCCAAGCGCGTCATGACGCCGATGTTCCTGGTGATCGTCGCACTCGGCACCACCGACCTGCTGTTCGCGCTGGACTCCATCCCCGCGATCTACGGGCTCACCCAGGAGCCCTACCTGGTCTTCACCGCCAACGTGTTCGCCCTGATGGGGCTGCGCCAGCTGTACTTCCTGCTCGGTGACCTGCTGAAGCGGCTGGTGTACCTGTCCCAGGGCCTGTCGTTCATCCTCGGCTTCATCGGCGTCAAGCTGCTGCTGCACGCGCTGCACGAGAACGAGCTGCCGTTCATCAACGGCGGTGAGCACGTGCCGGTGCCCGAGATCCCGACGCTGGCCAGCCTCGGCGTCATCATCGTCACCCTCGTCATCACCACCGTCGCGAGCCTGTACAAGACGCGGGTGGTCGACAAGAAGGCCGACGAGGAGTCGGAGCGCACCGCGGACTAAGCGATACGCTCAAACCCGTTATGCGCGCAGGGAATTCACTACTGTAGGTCGGCATGCCGTCCGCCTCGGAGTCCATCCCCCGTCGCTCCGCTCGCCCTGCACCCGCAGCGGTCCGTAAGGCCGTCGTCGGCGCGTCCATCGGCAACGCCGTGGAATGGTTCGACTTCGCCATCTACGGATTCCTGGCCACTTATATCGCGGCGAACTTCTTCCCGTCGGGCAACGAGACGGCCGCCCTGCTGAACACCTTCGCGATCTTTGCGGCGGCGTTCTTCATGCGGCCGCTCGGCGGGTTCGTGTTCGGCCCGCTCGGTGACCGGATCGGCAGGCAGAAGGTGCTGGCCCTGGTGATCCTGCTGATGTCGGCGGCGACGCTGCTCATCGGCCTGCTGCCGACCTACTCGGCGATCGGGGTCGCGGCACCGCTGCTGCTGCTGGTGCTGCGCTGCGTGCAGGGTTTCTCGGCGGGCGGGGAGTACGGCGGCGGCGCGGTGTACCTGGCCGAATACGCCGCCGACCGCCGGCGTGGATTCGTGGTCACCTTCATGGTGTGGTCGGGCGTGCTGGGCTTCCTGCTCGGCTCCATCACCGTGACGCTGCTGCAGGCCGGGCTGGCCGCCGATGCGATGGACAGTTACGGCTGGCGCATCCCGTTCCTGCTCGCCGCGCCGCTCGGGCTGGTCGGCCTCTACATCCGGATGTGCCTGGACGACACCCCGGAATTCACCGATCTGAGTACCGCCGACAAGGTTGCCGACCGGCCGCTGCGGGAGGCCCTGACCACGTCGTGGCAGCCCATCCTGCAGGTCATCGGGCTGTTCCTGATCTTCAACGTCGGCTACTACGTGGTGTTCACCTTCCTGCCGACCTACCTGATCAAGACCCTCGAGTTCTCCAAGACCGCGTCCTTCGTCTCGATCACGTTGGCCAGCCTGGTGGCGCTGGTGCTGACGCTGCCGTTCGCCGCCCTGTCGGACCGGATCGGGCGCCGGCCGATGCTGATCGCCGGTGCGGTGGCCTTCGCGGTGCTGAGCTATCCGCTGTTCCTGTTGCTCACCTCGGGGTCGCTGGTCGCAGCGATCACCGCGCACTGTCTGCTGGCGGCGATCGAGTCGATCTACATCTCCACCGCCGTCACCGCGGGCGTCGAGCTGTTCGCCACCCGGGTGCGCTACAGCGGTTTCGCGGTCGGCTACAACGTCTGCGTCGCGGTGTTCGGCGGCACCACGCCGTACGTGGTGACCTGGTTGACGGCCGAGACCGGTAACCCCCGGGCGGCCGCGTTCTATCTGGTGATCGCCGCGGTGCTGTCCCTGTCCACGGTGCTGACCCTGCGGGAATCCGCGGGTAAGCCGCTGACGGCGACCGTAACCGGAGACCAGGGACAACCGAGCCTGCGATGATGGGCCGATGAGACCGGGGGCGCGGCCGACCAAAGCCGATGTGGCGCGGCTGGCCAATGTCTCGGCGGCGACCGTCAGCTACGTGCTCAACGACGTCAAGGGCCAGACGATCTCGGCCCAGACCCGCGCCGCGGTGCGCGACGCCGCCAAGGCGCTGGGCTACCGGCCCAATCTGGCGGCCCGCAATCTGGCCCGGGGCGGCAGCGGGGTGGTGCTGTACATCGTCCCGCGGATCTCGCTGGGCGAATTGCTGCTGGAGGTCGGCAGCCGGCTGACCACCGAACTGGCCCGCCACGGGGTGGTGCTCTCGCTGCAGTTCGAGACCGACGACGGCCGCAATGTGGTCGACGCCGTCGCCGACCTGAACCCGATCGCGGTGACCAGTGTGTTCGGCCTGTCCGGCGCGGCGCTGGACGCCGTCACCGCGGCCGGGATACCGCAGATCCATCTGGG
>DATEOS010000461.1:0-3703 GCA_035273815.1 Candidatus Limnocylindria bacterium | reverse complement strand
GAAACCGTCGAACTCCAGCGCTACGGCCTCGGTGGCCGCCCGGTCTCCGGAGAGCGTCGCCTCATGATTCCGGCGCGTCCATCGCCGCAGCGGCTCGCGCAACTCCGCCGGCCAGCCCATGAAGGCACACTGGATCCGCAGGGCAAAGTCTCGCGCGAACCCGCCCATCAGCTCGACCTCGCCGCTAGTCGGCAGACGGTCCACCAGGTCGGTGGCGATGGCCCGGCAGACCGGTTCGAAGGCCCGCACCCGCTCCGGCGCGAAGTAGGGCTCGATAAGCATCCGGTACTCTGTGTGTTCAGGCGGGTCCATGCCGTTGGGCACGGAGGGGTGGCGGGAGACGGCGTTGCTGAAGGTGCCGTGGTCCTCCAGCACCCGGGTCACGTCGGCGTGCCGGAACACGGACCAGTGCAGATACTCGCTGTTGGCCACGGGACAGCGGCTGCGCATGCGGTCGTAGGCGGCGATCTGGTCGTCAAGCACGGCCGGGGACCGTGGATCCCAGTCAGGATGTGGGCTGTTGCTCATGGAATATATCTGGTGGCAAGAAGGGTGTGAGTGCTGTTTGCCCACGCGGAGGCGGGTGCTTGTCATGGCGGCGTCAGGCGCGGTGAAGGGTAGGTGGTTCGGACCCGCCCCGAAGGCGCTGCCGCATCGCCATCAGGCCGATGGCAATCGGAAGCCCGATCATGGCCCCGAGGAGCGCCAGGCCCGCGGTGAAGGCCATCAAGGCCATCCCGGCCAGCAGCGCCACGACGGCGAGTCCCTGGCCGAGAGGGCGCAGAAGGGAACGGTGGAACGAAGCGATCATTGGCAGGCTCCGAAGCGGACAATGCACACATGTCGCACCGCTGGTGACGCGCCGCTTTGCTCCCCGACAAACAAGAGTGCGTTTACGTGTGGTGCCGGGCGAGCCGTGGTCCCTCGCCGAAACGGCCAGCCACCCGCGGAGCCGCCTTCCGTTCTGGAAGCCCTCGGCCAAGGATGGCCGACGCAACGGCGGCGAGCGCCAGCAGGAGAAGGATCGCGGCCACGAAGAACGGGGCGCCCCAGGCGAGGGACGGACCGGGGTGGGACACCCCCATGGCGAAGCTCGTGGTGAACAGGACCGGGCCAGCCAACCCGCTCACCCCGCGCAGGCTGTTGAGCGCCCCCTGCAGCCGCCCCTGCTCCGAGGCCGCGATCCGCTGGGTCATCAGGCTTTGGGCCGCGGGGCCGAACAGCCCCCACAGTGCCGCCACCGGGATGGCCAGCCAGATCCACCCCCCGCTCGGGGCAACGCCAAAGAGCAGGGAGCCGGCGGCGCCGCAGACGAGGCCTGCCACCATGGTCGGCCGCTCGCCGAGGCGCGGCACGATCCGGCGCACGAGCCCGCCCTGCACCACGGCTGAGGCAACGCCGACGGCCGCCAGCGCAAGGCCGATGGTGACCTGGTCCCATCCGTAGCGGTGGCCGGCATAGAGCACGAACACGGCCGGGAAGACCTCATGCGCCAGATTGGAGAGGAACAGCACCGCCGCGACCCGGAGCACCTCCGTGTTCGACCGCAGCAGGCGCAGGGCGGCCACGGGGTTCGCTTGGCGCCAGGCGAACGGCGTCCGCCGCTCCCGCGGCAGGGACTCCGGCAGGACAAGGATGCCGTACAATGCGTTGGTCAGGCACAGCCCCGCCGCGACCCAGAACGGCAGGCGCAGGTCGATGGCTCCGAGCATGCCACCAAGGGCTGGCCCCGCGATGAAGCCGAAGGCGAAGGCCGCGCCGATCACGCCGAAACCGGCCGCGCGGCGGTCCGCGTCCGTGATGTCGGCGACGTAGGCGAAGGCGGCGGTGAAGCTCGACGAGGCGAGGCCGCCCGCGGCGCGTCCGACCAGAAGCCAGCCTACTCCGGGAGCGACGGCCATGAGCAGGTAATCAAAGCCGAGCGCGAGATTGGACAGCAGGATGACGGGACGGCGCCCGACGGCGTCGGACAGCGCCCCCAGGACCGGTGCGCCGAAGAACTGCATTACGGCCCAGGTCAGGCCGAAGAGGCCGTAGACCTGCGCTGCGCTGACGGCCTCGCCGCCAAGGAAATCCTGCACCAGGCGCGGCAGGACCGGGATGATGATGCCGAAGGCCAACAGGTCGAGGGCGACGCTGATCACCAGGAAAGGCAAGGCGGCGCGGCGGGGAGGATGGGCTTGCATGGGCTGAAGTCTCATTGCTCGTTCGAGGATGGCGGGCTCACAAGGAGGAACCGCACTATGGCGTTCCGGTCGCGGCCGGAACTTCACCCTGCCAGCGGCCCTGGCTCTTCAAGGCGTCCGCCACCTCGCGGGGCATGTAGTTCTCATCGTGCTTGGCCAACACCGTGTCGGCCTTGAAGACGCCGGCCGGATCGAGCATCCCCTCTGCCACGACGCCCTGCCGCTCGCGGAACAGGTCAGGCAGGAGCCCGCGATACTGCACGCTCACAACCCCGGTCGTGTCCTCAACCCTGAAGGCGATGACCTGATCCTTGCCCCGTTGGACCGATGCCTCCTGCACCAGGCCGCCGAGACGGAAGCGGGTGCCGGGCGCAACGCCCTTGGCCTGGACCTCGCTCGGCGTGTGGAAGAACACGATGGTGTCGCGCATGGCAAAGGACACCAGGCCGAGCGCGGTGGCGATGGTGGCCAGTCCGGTCCCGATCAGGGTCAGGCGCCGTTGCTTGCGGGTCATGCTTCATGCCTCCAGGCTTGCAATCGTGCCCTCCTGTAGCACCAGGGCGTCAGCCGGGATTTGACCAAGCGCAAGCTCGCGCCTATCGGAGGCCGCCGGCGCATGGTGCCCATGACATTCGGCCGCATCGCAGCCCGCTCCGGCGTCATCACCCCTGCCTTGGCCGTGGGCGCGTGATCAGGTAGAGCGCAACACCGCCCATGATGAACGCCAGGGTCAGGTGCAGGGGCCTGCTGTCCGTGGACCACAGGATCAGTGCGTACGAGAGGCCAAGCGCGCCGACGGCTGCCGCCTTCGCGGGAAGCGGGATGGTTCCCTCGTCGCGCCAGGTCGAGAGCAGGAGGCCGAACCTCGGGTGGCGGTAAAGCCGCTCGGCTCGCTCCGGGTCGGAGCGGGCAAAGCACCAGACGGCGAGCAGCAGGAACGGCGTCGTGGGCAGGAGCGGCAGGATGACGCCGAGCACGGCCAGCGTGACGCTCCCATACCCAAGACAAAGATGAAGCCTCTGCAGAGGGCTCGACTGCGGTCGCATCAGGAAACGGCGTGGCACCGTTCCGCCTGCAACGCCTTGATCGTCTCGGCGTTGGGGCAGTACCGCTGCGCCACAGGCGCCCACCCGCGGTCAAGATCGCGCCGGCAGCGCCGGGCGGCCTCGCAGCCGGAGCAGACGATGCTCATGTCGCGCATGACGTCCGGATGCGTGCGCCCGATCCTCTCGGGAACGAGGCCGACAGCCTGCAGAAGCCGCGGCAGTTCCTCGCCACCGCCGGAGCCGCGTGCCGTCAGGCGGGTGAGCTGGTCTGGGGAAAGCCCAACGTCGCGGGCCAGCGCCCCAAGCCCGTCCGCATCGAGCGAGGTCAGTTCGTGGCCGGCCTTTCGGCGCGACCGCCAGTGCGTGATCGTGGTCATCAAACCCATGGGAACCTCCATGCTGTTCGACGATACTGCCACAGGCTGATGCTGCGACTTTGCTCCGGCGCAAACTGGAAGCAGATGTTGCCCT
>DATEOS010000460.1:0-2414 GCA_035273815.1 Candidatus Limnocylindria bacterium | reverse complement strand
CCGGTCGAGCGCGCCGCCACCCGGATCGGGCATGCCCAGCGCCTGCGCGATGGTCGGCAGCACCAGGGCCGGCTTGTCGATGGTGCCCAGCGGGACGAAGTAGACGCCATCACGGAAGCGGTCAGTGGCATCCGCCGCCAGCTGCAACGACAGGCGCGTTTTACCCGTGCCGCCTGGCCCCGTCAGGGTCAGCAGGCGCGCCTGCTCCAGCAGCGCGGCGGCCTCTGCCAGCTCGCGCTCGCGGCCCAGGAAGGTGGTCAGCTGGGTCGGCAGGTTGTTGGGGACGGCATCTAGCGTGCGCAGCGGCGGAAACTCGTCGGAGAGGCCCTCGATGACGAGCATCGACACGTGCTCCGGCCGGGAGAGGTCCTTCAGCCGGAACTCGCCGAGGTCGCGCAGGCTGACGCCGTCGGGCAGCGAGGACTCGCCCAGCATGCGTGCCGCCGCCGAGACCAGGACCTGGCCGCCATGTCCGGCGCTGGCGATGCGCGCCACGCGGTGCACGTCGATGCCGACGTAGGTGTCGCCGCTGACGGTCCCCTCCCCGGAGTGGACGCCCATCCGGACGTGCACGGATTCACCGCCGTCCCATGGCTCGGCAACGAGCGCGCGCTGCGCAGCGACCGCGGCGGCGATTGCGCGCGGCGCCGTCTCGAAGACCGCGAACAGCGCGTCGCCCTCGGTGCCGAAGACCACGCCCTGGCTGGCGGCCACCATCTCGGCAAGGAGCTGGTTATGCCGGTCCAGGATCGGCGGCCAGCGGTCACCCAGTCGTTGCGCCGCCTGGGTGGAGCCCTGGATATCGGTGAACACGAAGGTGACGGTGCCGACCGGGAGATGTGCCACGCGCGCAGTGTCGACGCCACGGCGACACCCGGCAAGCGCCTATCGCACAGGCGGCGACGCCCGGAGGTCCGCTAGGCTCGGCTCGTGACCCCGGAGTCGTCCGCCGCCCTCGCACCGCCTGCCCGACACACGACAGGGCTTGACGTGCTGGCCCAGCGCCCCGTGTTCGCCGCCGTGCTGGGGGCGCTGACGATCGCCTTCAGCGGCATCCTCGTGAAGCTGGCGGACGTCCCGCCGGCCACCGCGGCGGTGTTCCGCTGCGCCTACGCCCTCCCCTTCCTGCTGCTCCTCGCACGAGCCGAGCGCCGAGCATATGGGCAGCGCGCCGCTTCACAGATCCGTTGGGCGTGGATCGCGGGAATCTTCTTCGCCATCGACCTGGAGCTGTACCACCACACCATCGGCCTGGTCGGGGCTGGGCTGGCCACCGTGCTCGGCAATACCCAGGTCGTGTTCGTGGCGCTGCTCGCCTGGCTGCTGCTGCGCGAGCGGCTGCCGTTGCGCACCGCCCTGGCCATCCCGCTGGTGCTGGCCGGTGTGACGCTCATCTCCGGCGTCATCGGCACCGGCGCCTACGGCGAGAACCCGCAGCTGGGGGTGGTGATTGGCCTGGCCACCGGCCTCAGCTACGCCGCCTTCCTGCTGATCCTGCGCCACGGCAACGCCGACCTGCGCCAGCCGGCCGGACCGCTGTTCGACGCCAGCCTGTCGGCCACGCTGGTCTCGCTGGCGATCGGCTGGCCGCTGGGCGAGCTGGAGCTCGTCCCGAGCTGGCCGGCCCATGGCTACCTGCTGGCGCTGGCCCTCTCCTCCCAGGTGGTGGGCTGGCTGCTGATCAGCCTCTCGCTTCCTCGCCTGCCCGCGGCCCTGACCAGCGTGGTGCTCACCCTGCAGCCGGTCGGGGCCGTGCTGCTGGCCATGCTGATCCTGGGCGAGTCGCCAAACGCGATGCAGCTGCTCGGCGCCTCGGCCATCCTGGCGGGGCTGCTGCTTGCCACCGTCGGGCGCCGGCCCGCTCCCGACACCACCTAGCGCCCCTCCATCGACTCCGCGATCCGCTTGGCGGTCTCCAGGTCCGGGGCGCCCTCGATCCGGACCGTCTTTCCGTCCTGTTCCCACATCAGGGTGGTGCCCACCAGGCGGATGGTGGTGTCGGCCACGCTCCCGTCCGCGTCGCGGAAGTAGAAGAGGTGCTGGCCGCCCTCGACCCAGTAGCCGGTGGTCTGTCCCACCACCACCTGCTCGATCACAGCCCCCTCCAGCAGCAGCTTCTCGAAGGTCTGTGGACCCATGTCGGCGCGGAATTGAGTGACCACCACGCCCAGGCCTGACTCCGGGTCGGCGGGCAGGCCGGGGCGGTCCGTCCAGGCCAGGGCCACGGCATCGGTCCCGGCGTCGTAGTAGACGTGGTCCGGCGTGCCCAGCGCTGCGTCGGTCGGCACCAGGACGCCGTCCAGCTCGGCGATCGCCCGGTCCAGCGTCACGCGCTCGCCCAGGCCACGCTCGGCCACCAGCCCGGGTGGCAGCGGGCTGCCGGGCGGCTCGCCGCTGCCCAGGATGCGCAGCCC
>DATEOS010000459.1:0-6615 GCA_035273815.1 Candidatus Limnocylindria bacterium | reverse complement strand
TGTCGTCGCTGGCGACCCCGCACGCGCCGTTGGCGGCCGGGTTCTTCATCACGATCGACTGCACACCGGCGACCCGGCGCTCCTCGATCGGGAACTTCATCGCCTCGGCGACGGTGCGCTCGTTGTCCAGGCTGCCCAGCTCGAACCAGAACCGGGTGATGTCGACCAGCCCGGACGGGTTGGCGGCCTGCCAGCGGCACACCGCGCCGACGAAGGTGCTCTGGATGTCCAGCGGGTCCGCCCCGACCGTCTCGGCCAGGATGTCCTCGGTGAGGACGTCGCATTCCTTGAGCAGGTTCGGGTAGGTCTTCTCCGAGTCGTTGTTGCGCGGCCCGGCGCTGCCGGAGCCCGCCTTGGCCGCCGTCCCGTCCACCGAACGCGAGCAGCCCACGCCGAGCACCATGGTCAGCGCCGCCAGCAGCGCGACCACCACGGTCAGCGGACGTTTCACGGCGCGGCCCATCATTTGGCGTTCACAATCGATTGGCGGGTCAGTTCCTTGGCGACTTCGCAGGCGTCCGGGTACGGCTTCTGGGCGAAGCTGACCGACCATTCGATGAAGTCGTCGTCGAACTGGATGCCGATCTCGCACAGGCTGGGGCCGAGCACCAGGTCCTCGCCGATCGCGATGAACCCGTCGTGGCCCTCGATGTTGATGTCCTCGACGCTGGCGCGGGACAGTTCCTCGGTCTTGCGTTCCCGCCCGATCGGGCTGCCGCGGAAGTGGGTGAACGAGAAGTGCGGGCCGACGATCCCGCCGCCGGCCAGCCACTGGCAGCCCACCGAGGTGCGCGCCGTGTTCACCAGCCCGACGACCTCGGTCAACTGCGAGACGGTCTGGTCACTGATACCGCCGCATTCCGGGAACACCGGGCCGTGCTGGGCCTCGGGTGCCGACTCGACGGTCGGGGGCACCGACGGGGTACTCGGGCTCTCGGAATCGGAGCAGGCCGCCACCACGGGAAGCACCGCAACGGCGGTCACCAGCATCTTCGCCGCACGACTGAGCCGGCCGTGGGCGCTGGCAGGGCCGCTTCTGGGAATCACGACATGCACTGTAGCCGCCACCCGCTGAGGAACCGCTGAATTACGGATTGACCTGCAATTTCGTGTCCCGGCCCGGCATCGTGGCCTACAGCTGCGCCGACAGGCCGGTGTGCGACAGTAGCCAGATGCTGCTCGCCCTGCTGCGCCGATACGTGCAGCCGTACCGCGGGCTGCTCGCCGTCGTCGCCACCCTCCAGGTGGTCAGCACGCTGGCATCGCTGTACCTGCCGACCGTCAACGCCGCGATCATCGACGAGGGCGTCGCGGTCGGCGACACCGCACGGATCGTGCACCTGGGCCTGGTGATGCTGGCCGTGACGGCGCTGCAGGTGGTGTGCGCCGTCGGCGCGGTGTTCTTCGGGTCCCGGGCCAGCATGGGGTTCGGCCGGGATCTGCGGGCGGCGATCTTCACCCGGGTGCTCGGCTTCTCGGCCGTGGAGACGGCCCGATTCGGCGCGCCGACCCTGTTGACCCGCACCACCAACGATGTCCAGCAGATCCAGTTGCTGGTGCAGATGACGGCCACCATGCTGATCACCGCGCCGATCATGGGCATCGGCGGTATCGCCATGGCCATCCACCAGGACGCCGGGTTGTCCTGGCTGCTGCTGGTCAGCGTGCCGATCCTGGCGCTGGCCAACTGGTGGCTGGTGTCGCGGCTGATGCCGATCTTCCGGACCATGCAGCGCGTCATCGACAACATCAACCGGGTGATGCGCGAACAGCTCGCCGGGATCCGGGTGGTGCGCGCGTTCGCCCGCGAGCCGCTGGAGCACGCCCGGTTCGAGGAGGCCAACCGGGCGCTGACCGACACCGCCCTGACCGCGGGCCGCTGGCAGGCGCTGATGCTGCCGGTCACCACGCTGGTGATCAACGTCTCCAGCGTCGCGCTGATCTGGTTCGGCGGGCAGCGCATCGACGCCGGGCAGATGCAGGTGGGGTCGCTCATCGCCTTCCTGGCGTATTTCATGCAGATCCTGATGGCGGTGCTGCTGGCCACCTTCCTGGTGGTGCTGCTGCCCCGCGCGTCCGCGTGCGCCGAGCGGATCACCGAGGTGCTGGGCACCGAGCCGGAGATCACCGCGCCGCCGGACCCGGTCGCGCTCGCCGGCGTCACCGGGCAGGTGCGCCTGGACGGCGCCACCTTCAGTTACCCGGGCGCCGACCGTGCGGTGGTACAGGAGGTGTCGCTGCACGCCCGGCCCGGCACCGTCACCGCGATCGTGGGCAGCACCGGTTCGGGCAAGTCCACGCTGCTGGCGCTGATCAGCAGGCTGTATGACGTCACCGGCGGTGCCGTCCGGCTCGACGGTCTGGACGTGCGCTCCTTCGACCCGGAAGATCTGTGGGCGGCAATCGGATTGGTGCCCCAGCGGGGGTATCTGTTCTCCGGGACCGTCGCCGACAATCTGCGGTACGGCAAGGCGACGGCCACCGAAGAGGAGATGTGGGACGCGCTGCGGGTGGCCGCCGCCGACGATTTCGTGCGCGCGCACCCGGACGGCCTGCAGATGCGTGTCGCCCAGGGCGGGATCAACTTCTCCGGTGGTCAGCGTCAGCGGCTGGCCATCGCCCGTGCGGTGGTCCGCAGGCCGGCGGTCTACCTGTTCGACGATGCCTTCTCGGCATTGGACGTGCGCACCGACGCCCGGGTCCGGGCCGCGCTGCTGGAGGTCTCGGCGCAGGCCACGGTGATCATCGTGTCGCAGCGGATCGCGACGGTGGCGCAGGCCGATCAGGTGATCGTGCTGGAGGACGGCCGGGTGGTCGGCGCGGGCACCCACGAATCGTTGCGCACGGACTGCCCGACCTATATCGAGTTCGTGGACTCCCAGTCGGTGAACGCGTGACGCGCCCGATCCGCGGCATGGCCGAACCGCCCAAGGCCCGGTCCCGCGATTTCAAGGGCTCGGCCATCCGACTGCTGAAAAGGCTGGCCCCGCAACGCAGGCTGACCGCGCTGGTGATCGCGCTGGCCATCGGCGGGATAGCGATCGGGGTGATCGGTCCGCGGATCCTCGGCCACGCCACCGATCTGCTGTTCAACGGCGTCATCGGGCGTGAGCTGCCGGCCGGGCTGACCAAGGAGCAGGCCATCGAAGCCGCCCGGGCCCGCGGCGACAGTACGTTCGCCGATCTGCTCTCCGGCATGAACGTGACACCCGGCCGAGGCGTCGACTTCACCGCCGTCGCGCACACACTGCTGCTGGCGCTGGGCTTGTATCTGATTGCCGCACTGCTGGTCTGGATGCAGGCCCGCATCCTCAACGTGGTGGTGCAGCGCACGATGGCCGCCATGCGCACCGAGATCGAGCACAAGGTGCACCGCCTGCCGCTGTCCTACGTCGACGGCCGACAGCGCGGCGAACTGCTCAGCCGGGTCACCAACGATGTCGACAACGTGCAGTCCTCCCTGGCCATGACGATCAGCCAGCTGCTCACCTCACTGCTGACGGTGGTGGCGGTACTGGCCATGATGATGACGATCTCGCCGCTACTGACGCTGATCACCGTGGTGACGGTGCCGGCTTCGCTGCTGGCCACCCGGGCCATCGCCCGCCGTTCCCAGAAGCTGTTCGTCGCGCAGTGGACCAACACCGGGCGGCTCAATGCGCACATCGAGGAGACCTACAGCGGTTTCACCGTGGTGAAGACCTACGGGCACCGGGCGGCCGCGGTCGAGAAGTTCGACGAGTTGAACGGGGAGGTGTACCGGGCCAGCCTGGGTGCGCAGTTCCTGTCCGGGCTGGTGTCCCCGGCCACCACGTTCATCGGCAATCTGAGTTACGTCGCCGTCGCGGTGGTCGGCGGCATCCAGGTCGCCACCGGGCAGATCACGCTGGGCAGCATCCAGGCCTTCATCCAGTACGTCCGCCAGTTCAATCAGCCGCTGACCCAGGTCGCGTCGATGTACAACTCGCTGCAGTCCGGGATCGCCAGCGCCGAACGCATTTTCGACCTGCTCGATGCACCCGAGGAATCCGGGGCACCGGATGCGCCGACGGCCCGGTCCACGGCGGCGGGCCGGGTGGCGTTCGAGCACGTGTCGTTCTCCTACCGGCCCGGCACCCCGGTGATCGAGGATCTGTCCCTGATCGCCGAACCCGGTGCCACGGTGGCCATCGTCGGGCCCACCGGCGCGGGCAAGACCACACTGGTCAACCTGCTGATGCGGTTCTACGACATCGACGCCGGGCGGATCACGATCGACGGCGTCGACATCGCGACCATGCCGCGCCAGGCTCTGCGCGCCCGGATCGGGATGGTGCTGCAGGACACCTGGTTGTTCGGCGGCACCATCTACGACAACATCGCCTACGGCCGGCCCGATGCCACCGCCGAGGAGGTCCACGAGGCGGCCCGGACCGCGCACGTGGAACGGTTCGTGCAGACCCTGCCCGAGGGCTATCACACCCGGGTCGGCGACGACGGCGGCGCGATCAGCGCCGGTGAGAAACAGTTGATCACCATCGCCCGGGCGGTGCTGGCGCAGCCGCAACTGCTGATCCTGGACGAGGCGACCAGTTCGGTGGACACCCGCACCGAACTGCTGATCCAGCAGGCGATGGCCGAATTACGGCGGGACAGGACCAGTTTCATCATCGCGCACCGGTTGTCCACCATCCGCGACGCCGATCAGATCCTGGTGATGGAGGCCGGGCGCATCGTGGAGCGGGGTACGCACGCCGAACTGCTGGCCCGGCACGGCGAGTACTGGTCCATGGCGGTCGGGGCGAGCGAAGCGACGGGGAACAGACCCGCCTGAGCACTCTGCTCATTCGCAATCGGCGGACAAGCACCGGACCGGCTGCGCAGTATGCAGATATGGCCGGGCCCGAATCCGTGACGACGGTGCACACCTTCTGCCGGTACTGCCTGGCCACCTGCGGTGTGGAGGTCACCGTCGAGGACAACCGGGTCCGCAAGATCGCCGCCGACAAGCGCAACCCGCACAGCCGGCACGACTTCTGCGCGAAGGGCCGCACCGCCGCGGAGGTGGTCGAGCATCCCCGCCGCATCCTGGCGCCGATGCGCCGCGTCGGCGACGGTTACGTCGAAGCCGACTGGTCGGAGGCATTGCGCGACATCGCCGACCGGATGAACGCACTGATCGACTCGGACGGCCCGGAGGCCGTCGGCGCCTATTACGGCAACCCGGCCGGGTACTCGTCGTCGAACCTCGTCTTCATGAACGGCTGGCTGGACGCGGTCGGCACGCACAACCGCTACGCCGTCGGCTCGGTCGACCAGAATGCGGTGCACGTGGTGGCCCAGGCGATGTACGGATCGCCGCTGATGGTGCCGGTCTCCGATATCGACGACTGCGATTTCTTCCTGCTGGTCGGCGCGAATCCCGCTGTCAGTGCCTGGAATTGGTTGGAATCTGCGCCGGGCGGGTGGCGTCGCGCACTGGAGCGGCAGCGCGGCGGCGCCCGGATCGTGGTGGTCGACCCGGTGCGCACCGAATCCGCCGACAAGGCCGATGTCCACCTCGCGGTGCGCCCGGGCCAGGACTGGGCGCTGCTGCTGGCCATGGTGAAGGTCATCCTGGACGCGGGCCTGCAGCACCGCGACTGCACCGAGTTGGCCACCGGCGCACCCGACCTCCGCGCCCTGGTGGCGGCGGCCGAGCTGACCGATCTGGCCGCCCGCGCCGATATCCCCAGGGACCAGATCGAGTGCGTGGCCCGTAATTTCGCCACCGCCCGGACGGGCATGGTGATCACCCGGACCGGCGTGTCGCTGCAGGAAGCGGGAACCGTCGCCGAATGGCTGGGCCATGTGCTCAACGTGATCACCGGCCGGATGGACCGGCCCGGCGGCCGGCGGTTCGAGCCCGGCTACGTCGATACGCTGCGCCTCGCCGGTCTGGCGCAGGCACCGCCACACCGCAGCCGGGTCGCCGGGCGCGAGATGGTGGCCGGTGCGCACGCGCTGGCCGAGCTGCCCGACGAGATCACCACATCCGGTCCCGGCCGGCTCCGGGCGCTGGTGATCAATTCCGGCAACCCGGTGGTCGCCGGACCCGACGGCGCCCGGCTCGATGCGGCGCTGCAGCAGTTGGATCTGTTGGTGGCCATCGATTTCGTGCAGCGGGAGAGTCACCGCCACGCGGATTGGCTGCTGCCCGCGGTGCACTGGCTGGAGCGCGAGGATCTCCTGGCGCTCACCAGCGGCATGCACGACGAGCCGTTCGTGCAGTTCGGCGCCCGGGCGGTGGCCCCGCCGGCGCAGGCCCGCGAGGAGTGGCGGATCTTCGTCGACCTGGCGCTGGCCATGAAACGCCCACTGTTCGGCGCCCGCGGCCTGAACGGCTTCATCCGGGCCAGCCGCCGGGTCGCGGCGTGGTCGGGGCGAGAAGGACTGTCGTTCAATCCGCGCTGGATCGACCGGCTGATGATCGCGACATCGCGGAAGGTCAACGGCCGCAGGCTGAGATGGCGGGATCTGCGGGACAATCCGCACGGTCTGGTGCTCGGCCCGCGCGAGTACGGACACTTCCGCGACGCACTGCGCACCCCGGACAAGTTGGTGGCCCTCGCCCCGCCGGAGTTCCTGACGCGCACC
>DATEOS010000458.1:0-11874 GCA_035273815.1 Candidatus Limnocylindria bacterium | reverse complement strand
GTGGCCGGCGGCGGCGACCAGTCGGCCAATGGGGTCGGCGTCGGAGCCGTGGCGCCCGGCACCACCGCGCTCTCGCTGGGGACGTCGGGGGTCATCTTCGCCAGCACCGATCGGCCCCTCTTCGACCCCGGCGGGCGCGTTCATGCCTTCTGCCACGCCGTGCCGGGGCGATGGCACATGATGTCGGTCATGCTCTCGGCCGGCGGCAGCCTGCGCTGGTTCCGCGACGCCCTGGCGCCGGGCATGGGTTACGACGAGCTCCTGTCGGGCGTCGGCGATGTGCCGGCGGGCAGCGACGGGCTCTGGTTCCTGCCCTACCTTTCCGGCGAGCGCAGCCCGCATCCTGACCCCCTCGCCCGTGGAGCATACGTGGGGCTGACGCTGGGCCACGACCGGCGCCACCTGGCGCGCGCGGTGCTCGAGGGGGTGGCCTACGGGCTGCGCGACGGGCTGGACCTGATGCGGGACGCCGGCATGCCGGCACCATCCCAGATCCGGATCTCGGGCGGCGGCACTGCCAGCGGGCTGTGGCGCCAGATCCTGGCCGACGTGCTGGGCACCGAGCTCGCCACGGTGAGCACGACCGAGGGCGCCGCCTACGGGGCGGCCCTCCTGGCGGCGGTAGCGTCCGGCTGGTTCGCCAGCGTGGACGAGGCGACCGCGCAGCTGGTGACGGTTTCGCCGGCGGCGACGCCCGGCCCTGATGCGGAGCGGTACGCCGACGGTCACGCCCGCTATCGGGCGCTCTATCCGGCACTGGTCCCCCACTTCCACAGCGGCTGAGGCTCGCCGGGCAGTTACATCTGCAGCTCGGCCAGCTCCTCGCTGGAGGCCTCGTCCGGCTTCTTGCCCAGGATGATCATCGCCAGCACGTCATCGGGGGTGACCTTCGTGCGATCGACGGTGTCCACGATGTTCCCGTGGTACATGACGCTGATCCGGTCGGAGAGGTCGAAGACGTCGTGGATGTCGTGGCTGATGAGGAAGATGCCGATGCCTTCGTTCTTCAGCTGCCGGATGAGATCGCGCACCTGCGCGGTCTCGGCCGGGCCCAGGGCTGCCGTCGGCTCATCCATGATCATGATCCGGGCATTGAAATGGACGGCCCGTGCGATCGCGACGGCCTGGCGCTGTCCGCCGGACAGATACCTGACCGGCGTCGTGAAGCGCGTGAAGTTCGGGTTCAGACGGCCCATCACCTTGCGGGTCGCGTCTTCCATCGCCCCGTCGTCCATGGTTCCCCACCACGTCACGACTTCGCGCCCGAGGAATACGTTGGCGGGCGCGTCGATGTTGTCGGCCAGCGCCAGGGTCTGATAGATACATTCGATGTTCAGCGCCTTGGCGTCGCGCGGGTTGGTGATGGCGACCGGCTTGCCGTCGATCAGGATCTCCCCCGAGTCGGCCCGATGCGCGCCGGACAAGGTGCGGATCAGGGTCGACTTGCCCGCGCCATTGCCACCGACCAGGCCCATGACCTCGCCCTCGTGAAGGTCGATCGTCGCGTCGCGCACGGCATGGACCCCACCGAATGCGACATTGATGTGGCGCATCTCCAGGAGCGGTGGGCCGCTGGCCTTCGTGGTCGTGGTCTCGGCCGGTGTCTCGACGGTCATGCGCGCACTCCTAGCTCCCGCCGCTGCGCCGGCGGTTCCAGGTGTCGAAACCGACCGCCACGATCAGGACGAGCCCCGCCACCACATCCTGGGTCGGCGCGTTCACGCCGTTGTAGCTCAGGCCGTACGACAGCGACGCCATGACGAACGCGCCCAGCACCGCACCTGGGATCGTGCCGATGCCGCCGGCGAAGGACACGCCACCGACCACCGCCGCGGCGATGACGTAGAGCTCGTCTCCCTGCCCCACATCCTGCGTCGCCCCGTTGAGACGGGCCGCACTGACGGCGGCGGCGATGGCGCACAGGAAGCCCATCAACATGAAGGTCTTCATGATCGTCCACCGCGTGTTGATGCCGGCGAGGTCGGCGGCGTCCGGGTTGCCACCATAGGCATAGACGTACCGGCCGAATCGGCGCCGCGTGGCCACGAAGGTCATTGCGATCGTGACGAAGACCACCAGGATGATCGGCCAGGGAAGGCCGATTGGCACTTTCAGCCCCCCAGCGGGTTCTGTGATGCCGTGCTCCAGGGCGTACTGGGTCGCGAGAAGCCGCGGCAGGAAATTCATGTTTGCGAAGGCGGCGATGCCGAGGACGAAGGCGCAGCCGACGACCGCGATCAGGACCTCGGCCCACATCGGTCGCACCGGGAAGCCGAAGCGTTGTCGTTGGCGCCGGCTGTAGACGATCAGGGCGAGGATGGCGACGATGCCGATGGCGGCAAGAAGCCACGTGACCCACTCGCCGACGGATCCGTCGACGCCGCCTCCGATCTTCTTGAACTCCGTCTGCAGGCCGTTGATGCCGGCACCGCTTGACAGGAGCCAGACCGTACCACGCAAAGAAAGCAACCCGCCCAGCGTCACGATGAAGGACGGCACGCCGATGTAGGCGATGACGAAGCCCTGCACGCCGCCGATGAATGCTCCCAGCCCCAGCCCGATCGCCAGCGCGATGAGCCACATCCATTGGCTGTCGCCCAAGCCCAGCGCCGGCAGCCAGTCGGTCTGCAGCAGCGCAAACGACATGGCAACCAGGCCGACGATGGATCCGACCGAGAGGTCGATGTTGCGCGAGACGATGATCAGGACCATGCCGGTGGCCATGATCGCGATCCCTGTCGCCTGAACGGCGAGGGTGACCATGTTGGCCGGCCGAATGAACGTCCCCCCGGACATGATGTGGAAGCCGACCAGGATGCCGATCAGGGCGAGCAGCATCCCGAACAGGCGAAGGTCGATCTCGGTTGCGCCAACCAGTCGGCGCAGCGAGCTGCCGCTCACCGGCTGCGTCTGAGCCGGAGCGGGTGCGGGTGCCGCTACGTCAGCCATGGTTCACGATCCCGAACGTCAGGTGCCCTGCGGCGCGGAAGTCCGCACACGCAGGGCACCATCAGTTGCGCTGCGACTAGCTCGCTATTCGCAGACGGCCGCTCCCGGACTGTCTGCGGTCACTCCCTCGCAGATGTCGTCCTTGGTCGCATACCAGCCTGCGTCGATCGGCAGGTTCAACGTCTCGGCGGTAACCGGTGTCGGCTTGAGGATGAACGACTTGACGACGTTCTCGTCACCGGAGTCCGGCATACCATCCAGCCCCGGAGTCGTGAAGTCGGTCGGGGTCAGGCTGTCAGGCGCCACCGACGCCTCGATCAGGCCCTCGGGCAGCGTGACGTCGGCGATGGCCGTCCCGGCGCAAAGCTGCAGCGCAGCCTCACCGCCTGCCTTGCCCAACTCATTGCTGTTCTTCCAGACGTCAACGTACTGCCAACCCAGGGCGACGTTGTTCAGGTTCGCCGGGTCGCCGTCCTGGCCACTGACCGGGATCTGGTCGTAGCTCTTGGCCTGGAGGGCCGCCGCCACACCCAGCGCTGTGCTGTCGTTTTCAGCCAGGACCGCGTCAATCTGGACGTTCTGGTCGTTGGCGGCATCGATGATCGCTTCCATCGTGTCCTGAGCCGTCTCGGTGGACCAGTCAGGGGTGAACTGCTCATCGAAGACCGTGATGTCGCCGGAGTCGATCTTGTCCTGTAGACCGGCGTCGTTCCAGCCCTGCGGCAGGAAGGTTGATGCGTTCGGGTCGCCGGGGTCGCCCTTGATCAGGACATACGTGCCGGTCGGCACCTTCTCGAACATGGCCTCGGCCTCGGCCGCACCGACACCCACGTTATCGAACGAGATGTAGAGGACGTCCGGATCCTCGACCAGCCGGTCATATGCGATGACCGGGACGCCGGCGTTGGCCGCCGTTTCCAGGGCCGGTCCGATTGTCGTCAGGTCCTTCGCGAGCAAGATCAGAACATTGATGTCCTGGTTGATGAGGTTCTCGACGTCGGTCAGCTGCTGGGTGGCGTCGTCCTGAGCAAAGGCCTCGGTGTAGGTGCCGCCGGCAGCCTCGATCGCGCCCTTGATGTTCGGCTGGTCAGTGGCAGCCCAGCGCGGCTGCTCGTAGTTGTTCCACGACACGCCGACCTTGCAGGCAGTGGCCGCGCCGCTGCCCCCGGCGCTTGACGATGGAGAGGCACCGCCACCGGTGCACGCCGCCAAGACGATGGCGACGACGGCCCAGAGGGCCGCGAGCCTGGGAATGCGCATTGGTTTGCTTCCTCCTCCGAAGATGGTGACTCGATCCCGTGAGGGTGCCTCGCGATAGGCTACATCCTTGTCAAGTCCTCCCGATCGTATTCGACTGCCCCTCCTGACTTCCCTCGTCATGCGCTCGCCAACCGAAGCGGCCGCGCCCGAGGGCTGAGCCAGGCCGCCGGATCCACCAGGAAGGGCTCGAACGCAGTTTCGGATGCCCCAATCAGCGTGGCCTCACCGCCGAGCGTGGTCGGGACCACCCGCACCACGTCCCGCGGAGCACGGAGCGCACGCCGATCGAGGGCTCCCTCGACCTCGGCCATTACGAAGGGCGCCATTCGACCGAACACGCCACCAAGCACGACCACGGTCGGGTTGAACAGGTTCACCAGGCCGGCCAGGCCGATGCCGAGCCATTCCCCCGTCTCTGACAGCGCGGCCAGCGCCTTGGCCGAACCGGCTTCGGCAGCAGCAATCACCTCCTCGACGGCGGCACGGCCGCTTGACGCGGGGCGGCCGGCGCGGCGCAGCAGCGCGCGCTCACCGACCTCGGTCTCCCAGCAGCCGAGCGAACCGCAGCGGCAGGTGGCGCCGCCCGGGTTGACCGGCATGTGGCCGACCTCGCCGGCATAGCCGGCCGCACCGCTGAGGGGATTCCCATCGACGATCAGGCCTCCACCGACCCCTACCTCGCCGGACAGGTAGAGGACATCGTCGATGCCCACCGCCGCGCCGCGTCGGTGCTCCGCGAGGGCGCCGAGGTCCGCCTCGTTGGCAACCATGACGGGCAGGCCAAGCCGGAGGCGTTGCGCCAGCAGCTCGCCCAACGGGACCTCCTGCCAGCCGAGATTCGGTGCCAGCCGCACCAGCCCATCGCTGAGCCGCACGACGCCGACCATGGCCACGCCGATGCCGATCAGGGCGTCGCGAGCGCCGTGGCGCTCGATGAGGGGCAGCGCGATCCTGGCCAGATCAGTGGCAATGCGCTCGGCGGCCAGGTGGCCGCGCGCCCGATCCACTCGCACGTGGTCGATCACCAGGCCGCCCAGTCCGACGAGGGCGGCACCGATCGAGTCGACGGCGATGTCCAGAGCCAGGACGGTGGCGCTGTCGTGGCGCGGACGGACCAGGGGTGATGGCCGGCCCGGCGTGCCGACCGGCGCGCTGCGCTCCTCGCGCACCAGGCCGGACTCCGCCAGCTCGCCGATGAGTCCCCGAATCGCCCCGCGGGTCAGCCCGGTGGCGCACACGAGGTCGGATCGCGAGAGCGGTCCCCGCAGGTGAAGTTCGCGGACGATGGTGCTCAGGTTCGCGCGACGGACGGTCTCGCTTCGCTGCCCACTTGTCTCGCGGCTCACCACCACGGGTTTGTGTTCTTCTTGCTCAAACTCTCGCGTAGACTCGTGCATAGGCGTCGGTGGTGTCAAGGATCGCGCGCATGCTCAGGCCGAAGTACCGACCGCCATTCGGCACGGAGGAGAGTTGGATGGACACGCTCGACGGCCGGGTTGCGCTGGTCACCGGCGCCAGTCGGGGCATCGGCGCCGCCATCGCCAGGAGCCTCCATGGCGCCGGCGTGCGCCTGGGCCTGGCCTCGCGCAGCGGCCATGACCTCGGCTTGCCGGACGTGGTGGCCCAGGCGGCCGACGTCCGCGACGCGGCCGCCCTCAAGGCGATCGCCGACGCCACCGCCGAACGCTTCGGCGCGATCGACATCCTGGTGGTCAACGCGGGCGTCGGCGCCTATGGTCCGTTCCTCGACCTCCCACAGGACCAGGCGGACGAGATGATCGACGTCAACGTCAAGGGCGCCATCTACGCTGTGCGGGCGGGGCTCCCCCACCTTCTTCGCAGCCAGCATGCCGACCTGGTGACGATCGCCAGCGAGGCCGGCCGCCGAGGACTGCCCAACGAGGCGGTCTACTGCGCGTCCAAGTTCGCGCAGGTCGGCCTGACCGCCGCCCTCGACCACGAGCTTCGCGAGCAGGGCGTGCGCTGCACCAACATCTGTCCGGGCGGCGTGGCCACAGATTTCGCCATGGGCCGCGGGCGAACCCCGGACATGCCGCAGCTGGCCGGCATGATGAAGCCGCAGGACGTGGCCGATGCGGTGCTGTTCGTGGTCAGCCGCCCGCGCACGCATAGGATCCTGGAGGTCGCCTTCCGGCCCGTGACCGAGACCTCCTGGGGCTGAGGCGGATGGACACGCTGCGTTGGGGGATCCTGTCGACCGCGGACATCGCCCGCAGAAAGGTCGTCCCTGGCATGCGCAAGGCGCGGCGTTGCGACATCGTGGCCATTGCTTCGCGCGAGGCAGGACGCGCGGCGGCAGTCGCCGCGGAGCTGGAGATTCCACGCCCTCACGCTTCCTACGAGGCGCTGCTCGCCGACCCGGAGGTCGACGCCGTCTACATCCCGCTCCCCAACCACCTGCACGCGGAGTGGTCGATTGCCGCCGCCCGGGCGGGTAAGCACGTCCTGTGCGAGAAGCCGCTGGCCCTCACCGCGGAGGACGCCCAGCGCATGATCGACGTGGCCAACGCGGAAGGGGTCATGTTGATGGAGGCCTTCATGTACCGCCTCCATCCTTCCTGGGAGGCCGTCGCCGAACTGGTGGCATCGGGCGAGATCGGCAGGCTGGTATCGGTCCAGTCATGGTTCTCGTACTTCAATGACGACGCGACGAACATCCGCAACATCCGCAAGGTGGGCGGCGGGGCGCTGTTCGACATCGGCTGCTATTCGGTCAATCTCTCGCGCCTGCTCTTCGACGCGGAGCCGCGGCACGTGTCGGCGGCATTGGTGCGCGACCCGGCGACCGGGGTGGACGTGCTCACCAGCGCGATCCTGACCTTCGACAGCGGCATCGCCACATTTACCTGCTCCACGAGGGCCGAGGATGACCAGCGGGTGCACATCTACGGGACCACCGGCCGCATCGCGATCGGGATTCCGTTCAACATCCCGCCCGACCGGCCGACCGAGGTGTCCGTCACTGCCGGCGGGGATCCGCCGGTCGCACCGGACACGCGGGTCCTGACCTTCGAGGTCGCCGATCCCTACACCGTCGAGGCGGAGCACTTCGCGGCCGCGGTGCTGGACAAGCAGCCGGCGCCGGTGCCAGCTGAGGACGCCGTCGCCAACCTGCGCGTGATCGAGCGCATCTTTGAAGCCGCCGAGGCAGCCAGCGCGTGACCCGCGGCCGTCGTGGGTGGATCGCGGCCGCCGTCGGCTTGCTGGTCGTCGGCGTGGGGAGCCTGGCCGCCCTGGCTGGCCTGGGCGCAGGCGGCGGGGCGCTGCCGGCGCCGCACTACACGGAGGAGGCCTCGGCCGCCGGGGTGGTCCACGCCTACGACGGCGAGTTCTTCTACTTCGTCGGCGGAGGCGTGGCCGTCTTCGACTGCGACGGCGACGGCCGGCAGGACATGTACCTGGCCGGCGGCGAGGAGCCGGCTGCGCTGTTCCGCAACCACAGCCCGGTGGGAGGCGCCCTGGCCTTCGACCCGGTGCCGAGCCCCGACACGGACCTCGAGCAGGTGGTCGGCGCCTACCCGGTCGACATCGACGCGGATGGCAACGTGGATCTCGCCGTCCTGCGGCTGGGCGAGAACGTCGTGCTGCGCGGCCTGGGCGACTGCGCCTTCCAGCGCGCCAATGAGGCGTGGGGCCTCGACGGTGGCGATGCCTGGACCACTGCCTTCGCCGCGTCGTGGGAGGAGCCCGACGGCTTGCCAACCCTCGCGTTCGGCAACTACCTGAAGCCGGAATCGGTCGACGACGGCAGCTACGTCTGCGACGACGATCAGCTGGTCCGGCCCGACGCCTCCGGCCACCAGTACGCGTCGCCTGAGTCCCTGTCGCCCAGCTATTGCAGCCTGTCGATGCTGTTCAGCGACTGGGATCGCTCGGGCCGCCGCGACCTGCGCGTCTCGAACGACCGCGAGTTCTACCGCCCGCCCGGCCAGGAGCAGCTGTGGCGCATGACGCCGGGTGCCGCACCACGGCTCTACACCCGCGCCGATGGATGGCAGCCGGTTCTCGTCTGGGGCATGGGGATCGCCTCATACGACATCGACGGTGATGGGTATCCGGAGGTCTTCCTGACCAGCCAGTCTGACAACCGCCTGCAGACCCTGGCCGACGGGCCCGCCCAGCCGAACTATCGCGACATCGCGATCGAGCGGGGCGCCACCGCGCACGAGCCGTACGCGGGCGACGTCGAGCTGCCCTCGACCGCCTGGCACGCCGAATTCGCGGACGTGAACAACGACGGCGATATCGACCTGTTCGTGGCCAAGGGCAACGTGGAGGACCTGGAGGGGTACGCGATCCGGGATCCGAGCAACCTGCTCATCGGTCAGGCGGACGGCACGTTCGTGGAGGGCGGCGTCGACGCCGGCATCGTCAGCTTCGCGCGCGCCCGCGGCGCGGCGCTGGCCGACCTCAACCTGGACGGGATGCTGGACCTGGTCATCGTCAACCGGCGCGAGAACGTGGGTCTGTATCGCAACGTCGGCTCGGGCACGGCAGATGACCCGCAGCCGATGGGCCACTGGATCGCGGTCCGGCTGCAGCAGGATGGCGGCAACCGCGATGCGATTGGCGCCTGGGTGGAGGTCACCGCCGGCGACCGGGTCACGCGGCGGGAGGTCACCGTTGGCGGCGGCCACGCCGGTGGGCAGCTGGGCTGGATCCACTTCGGGCTGGGTGATGCGGAGTCCGCCTCGGTCAGGGTCATCTGGCCCGATGGCGAGCGCGGCCCCGTCATGCCGGCGGAGGCGGACACCTTCGGCATCATCGAGCGCGGCTCGACCGCGATCGAGCCGTGGACACCGCCGCAATGACCGCGCATGACCCTGCCCTCGGGGCCCGCCTTGAAGCGGTAACGCTGCCCGACTTCGGCATGCCGGGGGCCATGCCCGAGCTTCCGCCGGCCCTGTACGCCGAGCGCCTGGCGCGCCTCCGCGAGCGGGCCGACGCCGGGGGATTCCAGCGCCTCGTGATCTACGCCGATCGGGAGCACAGCGCCAATCTCGCCTACCTGACCGGCTTTGACCCGCGCTTCGAGGAGGCGGTGCTGATCGTGGGACCGGATGGCGATCCGTCCATCCTGGTCGGCAACGAATGCTGGGGCATGGCCGGTGCGGCGCCGCTGCCGATGCGGCGGCATCGTTTCCAGGACCTGAGCCTGCCGGGACAGCCGCGCGACAGGTCGGCGCCGCTGGCCGAGCTCCTGGGCGCGGAAGGAATCGGTCCGGGCAGCCGGGTCGGCGTCATCGGGTGGAAGACGTACGCCCATCCCCAGCAGAGCGATGCCCCGGCCTACCTGGTCGATGCGCTGCGGGAGGCGACCGGCGGGAGCGGCTCGGTGGAGAACGCGACCGGCCTGCTGATCGACGCGGCTGACGGGCTGCGGGTGATCAACGAGGTCGACCAGCTGGCCGCCATGGAGTGGGCCGCCTCGCAGACCTCGTCCGGCGTACTGCGCCTGCTGCGCAACGTTCGGCCCGGCATGACGGAACGCGAGGCGGTGGCGTTGCTGGGCTGGAACGGTTGGCCGCTGTCCTGCCACCTGATGCTGACCGCCGGCCCACGCGCCGCGTTGGGCCTGCTCAGCCCCGGCGACCGACCGATCCAGCACGGCGACCCGTTCACGGTTGCCTTCGGGATCTGGGGCGCGCTCAATTGCCGCGCCGGGTTCGCGGTCGAGTCGGCCGGCCAGCTCCCGCACGAGATCGGCGACTACGTCGAGCGCCTGGTGGGCCCTTACTTCTCCGCGGTCGCGGAATGGTACGGGGCGCTGCGCATCGGGCAGCGCGGGGGGATCCTCCATGAGATCGTGGCGCGGCGCCTGGGCGATCCCTTTTACGGGATCTTCCTGAACCCCGGCCACCAGATCCAGCTCGACGAATGGGTGAACTCGCCCATCGCGCCAGGCTCGACCATCGAGCTGCGCTCCGGAATGGCGTTCCAGGTCGACATCATCCCGGCGACCGGCACGCCGTACTTCACGACCAACATCGAGGACGGCCTCGCCCTGGCCGACGATTCGCTGCGCGGCCAGCTGGTCGAGCGCTACCCGGACGCCTGGCGACGCATCCAGGCGCGACGCGACTTCATGGCCAGCGGGCTGGGGATCGAGCTGCATCCGGACGTGCTGCCGTTTTCGAACATCCCCGCCTGGCTGCCGCCGTTCCTGCTGGGCAGCGAGCGGGCCATGGTCGTCGCCCGCTAGACGCCTCGTGCACGAGCTGCCGATCGGCGACGGATCGCTGGAGGCCGTGCTGCTGCCTGAAGCGGGGGCGCGGCTGCATCGGCTGCGTGCCTTCGGCCACGACCTGTTGCGAACGCCGCCCGATACCGCCGAGCACCTTCGCAATCCGTTCTTCTGGGGCGGCTACCTGATGGCCCCGTGGTGCAACAGGCTTGCCGCGCGAACCACGGCGGTCGGCGGCCGGACGGTCGCCCTGGCATCCAACTTCCCAGATGGATCGGCCATCCACGGGCAGGTCCACGCCATGGCATGGTCCGTCACCGGCGTGGCGACGTGCTCCGTGCGGGCCGGCGGCGATGGCTGGCCGTGGCCCTACGAGGTCAGCCTGGCGGCGGAGGCGCGAGATACCGCCCTCTCACTGCGCTGGCAGCTGACTAACCTGGCCGATGAGCCGATGCCGGCGGGCATCGGCTTCCACCCGTGGTGGTGCCGGCCCGTCCGGGTGCGCGTCGATGCCGGCCTCGTCTACCCCTCGAACGTCACCCCGACGGCGAATCCCCGCCCGGTCACCGGTCCACTCGACCTTCGGGCTGGTGGCTTCCCCGCCGATGGCCTGGACGGCACCTGGACCGATGTGTCCGTGCCTCGGGTCGAGCTGGCCTGGCCGGAACTTGGGGTCGTCGCCACCATGGCTGCCTCGGTCGGCGCGCGCTTCGTCGCGATGGCGACTCCCCCCGGCCTGGACGCGATCGCCGTCGAGCCGCAGACGCACGCGCCCGATGGGCTGCGGCGCCTGCTGGACGGCCGGGCCGATGGGCTGGCATGGCTGCCGGCGGGCGACGCATTGACCCTCGAGCTCGGAATCCAGGTCGGGCGTGGCTGATCGGCCGGACCGGTTTCAGGACGAAGGCGGCGGAGCTCCGCTCGGGACGGCGGCGGTGTACCCGTTATCGGCGATCTCGGCGGCCCGCGTCCGGTACGCCTCGGTGCTCGGCGCGGTCCGGGCACGGAAGCCATCCACCAGCCGGTTGTACATCGAGAAGGCCGACGCGATGAGCACGGCCAGCTGCACGTCGCCCTGGCTGGCGCCCGCGTCGTGGGCCGCGACCACGTCTTCCCTCGTGAGGCGCAGCGGCGCCTGCTGAACAGTACGGGCAATGTGCAGCAGGGCCGCCATCTTGGGACTCACGCCCTCCGACGAGCCGGCCTTGATGACGTCGATCACCGGCTCCATCTCGGTGGCGTCCTCGCGCTCCAGGAGGGCACCGGCGTGGGCGGCATGGGAGTCCATGCAGAAGAAGCAGTCGTTGGCGGCCGAGACGGCCGTCGCGATGAGCTCGCGGTCGGCGCGGCCGATCGTCGCGCCGGGGTACTCCTTGACGAGGACCTCGTCAGCCAGGCCGCGCAGGTGCGTGCCGAGTCCCGGCGTGAGGCGCATCGCCACCCCGATCCCGGGGACCTCC
>DATEOS010000457.1:0-28260 GCA_035273815.1 Candidatus Limnocylindria bacterium | reverse complement strand
GACGTGATGCGCGGCCGGGGCATGTGGGGCGGCGCCGAGCCGGATCTGACCGCGCGGCCGGGCAGCGGCCCGCGCACGATCCGCCAGATCGCCGAGTTCTTCCGGCCGTACCGCGGCCGGCTGCTGGTCATCGCGGCCGTGATCCTGGTCAGCGTCAGCATCGGCGTCATCAATCCCATCCTGCTGAAGCTCGTGATCGACAACCTGCTCGGCCCGCAGGACCTCCAGCTGCTCTACCTGCAATGCGGCCTGATGATCGTGCTGCCCTTCATCTCATCCGGCCTCGGGGTCTGGCAGTCGTACCTGTCGAACGTGGTCGGCCAGCGCGTGATGGACGACCTGCGGCTGGCCCTCTACACGCATCTGCAGTGGATGCCCTTGCGCTTTTTCACCGAGACGCGGACGGGGGAGATCCAGAGCCGCATCGGCAACGACGTGAATGGGGTGCAGTCGGTCGTGACCGATACCGCCGCATCCCTGCTCAGCAACTTCGCGACAGTCGCCACCACCGTCATCGCCATGCTGGTGCTCGACTGGCGATTGACCATCCTGAGCCTGGGCATGCTGCCGATCTTCGCCTACATCACGTATCGGGTTGGCAAGGTGCGGCGCGTGGTGAGCGGCGCCACCCAGCGCTCGCTGGCAGAGGTCAGCGCCATCACCGAGGAGTCGCTGAGCGTCTCCGGCATGCTGCTGTCGAAGACGTTCGGTCAGCAGCGCGCCAGCATCGAGCGCTTCGCCAAGGAGTCGCGGCGGCTGGGCGACCTGCAGATCCGGCAGCAGATGATCGGCCGCTGGTTCTTCGCCATGATCGGCATCTTCTTCAGCATCGCGCCGGCGTTCGTCTACCTGCTGGCAGGCACCCTGATCATCCAGGGCGACTCGACGGTCAGCGTCGGCACCATCGTGGCCTTCACCACCCTGCAGAGCCGCCTCTTCTTCCCGCTGGGGCAGCTGCTCAACGTTCAGGTCGAGATCCAGGGGGCGCTGGCGCTGTTCGACCGCATCTTCGAGTACCTGGAGATGCCGCACGAGATCACCGATGCGCCGGATGCCGTGACGCTCGACCCGGTGGGCATGCGCGGCGACGTGCGCTTCCGCGACGTTTCCTTCCGCTACCCGCCGACCGCCGTGCAGCTGGCGGCCGAGAGCGAGGCGGAAGCGGCCGAGGCCTCTGGCCGGGCCGTGAAGCTGCCAATCCAGCCGTTCGGCTTGACCGACATCGACTACGAGGCGCTGCCCGGACAGCTGGTGGCCTTGGTGGGTCCATCCGGCTCGGGCAAGACGACCACCACCTACCTGATTCCGCGCCTGTACGACGTCGATGCGGGTGCGGTTGAGATCGACGGCCACGACGTGCGCGGCATCAAGCTGGAGTCGCTGGGCCGCGTCATCGGGGTGGTGACCCAGGAGACCTACCTGTTCCACGCCTCGGTGCTGGACAACCTGCGCTACGCCAAGCCGGATGCGACCCAGGAGGAGGTCGAGGAGGCGGCCCGCGCGGCGGCAATCCACGACCGCGTCCTGGAGCTGCCAGAGGGCTACGACACGATCGTCGGCGAGCGCGGCTACAAGCTGTCCGGCGGTGAGAAGCAGCGGGTCGCGATCGCCCGTGTCCTTCTCAAGGATCCGCGGGTGCTGATCCTGGACGAGGCAACGTCCGCCCTCGATACGGTCAGCGAACGGTTGATCCAGTCCGCCCTCTACCGCCTGATGGAAGGGCGAACCACGATCGCCATCGCGCATCGGCTGTCGACCATCCTGCGGGCCGACCAGATCCTGGTCTATGACCGCGGACGGATCGTGGAGCGCGGCCGCCATGAGGAGCTGATCCGCCACGAGGGCCTCTATGCGCGCCTGTACCAGGAGCAGTTCGCCGCCGAGGCGGAGCCCATCGCCGGACCTCCGGTCTAGCCGGCTTCAACGTTTCGCACCTTCCGCGCGTCTGAAGGCCATGATCACGGGCGCCATGGAACCAGCGGTCGAGCTCAAGCCCAGCGCTTCATCCGGCACCGATGCCCTGCGGTCCGCGGTCGTCAGCCTGCAGGCCGAACGCGGCGCCGAGCTTTGGGGATTGGCCAGGCACCTGGGGCTATCGGTCGATGAGGCCGATGACGCCGTGCAGGACACCCTGCTCCGCCTCTGGTCGGCCATGCGCGACGGCAAGCCGATCGAAAGGCCGGATGCCTGGGCGTTCCGCACGCTCTACCGATCGGCCATGGACCGGCACCGGTGGCGCCGCCGGGTGCGCCTGCTCGCGGAACGCGTGGGTGCACAGCCAGCGCGAACGACCGAGATCGACCACGCAGACCGCATGGCGGTGTGGGAGGCGGTTGAGACGCTGCCCGAGCGCCAGCGCCTGGCGGTTTACCTCCGCTATCGAGCCGACCTGCCGTTCGAGGAAATTGGGCAAATCCTGGGGATCGCCGCCCCCTCGGCGCGCAGCCATGTGAGCCGAGCGCTCGACACTCTTCGGGTGCGCCTCGGCGAGGAGGGTTCCCGATGAACAACGACGACTTGGAGCGTCAGCTCCGTGCCCAGGCTGGCCCACGTGAGGCCGGGTACCAGCCGGCCGTCCTGCCTGCGACGATCGAAGGGGAGCCGAGCCGTCCGTCCCGCACCCTGCGCCTCGCAGTGCTGGTGCCCGCGGCCCTGGCCGGTGTGGCTGTAGTGCTCGTTGCCGGCCTGCTGCTCAGCCAGAACACGCCGGGCGCTGTGGGCTCAGGCGTCTCGCCGACAATCACGCCATCCGTCCAGCCAACCGCAAGCGAGTCCGGGCCTACCGCGTGCCTCCCCTCGCATCCGATGATCTGGGCTGATCCGTGGGGCGGTGCCGCTGGGTCACGGGGAACCGTTGTCTATATTCGTGTGCCTGACGGACCCCCCTGCCAGGCATCCGTCGAAGTGACGGCACGGGTTACTGACAGGAATGGGGCGACCGTCGTTGTCGGTCGTCCGGGTGACGGACGGGCACTCAGCGGGAAGGTTGAAGTGCTCGAGTTGGGCAAGACCTTCGGGATCACGGTCCTTTGGAGCAATTGGTGCGGCGATGAGCCAGCAAGTCCGCTGCGCCTGTCAATCCGTCTCGCGGGCTGGACCGACTTTGTGCCGGTAATGGTTGCGGCTGGGGGCATCGACCCAGTGCCGCCCTGCAATGGCGGAAATGAGACGGTGTTCTCAGTCTCGGAGCTACAGCCCGTTCCCTGATCTCGTCGTCGGGGCTTGACTCGCTTCGCCGGCCGAGGTGACACACTCACCTGGTTCATGACCAACCGGCTGGCGAACGAGACGAGCCCGTATCTCCTGCAGCACGCCCACAACCCCGTCGACTGGTACCCGTGGGGGCCGGAGGCGCTGGGCCGGGCGCGTGAGCTGGATCGGCCCATCTTCCTGTCCATCGGCTATTCCGCCTGCCATTGGTGCCATGTCATGGAGCGTGAGTCGTTCGAGGACGAGGCCACCGCGGCGCAGCTGAATCGCGACTTCGTGCCGATCAAGGTGGATCGAGAGGAGCGCCCGGATCTCGACGACGTGTACATGTCGGCCGTTCAGGCCCTGACCGGGAGCGGCGGATGGCCAATGAGCGTCTTCCTCACCCCCGAACTGGAGCCCTTCTTCGGCGGCACCTACTTCCCGCCCGATGACCGCCACGGCCTGCCAGCCTTCCGGCGCGTGCTCGACGGGGTGGCCGACGCGTATCGCAACCGTCACGCGGAGGTCGCAGCGCAGGCCGCGCAGCTGGCCCGGCACCTGCGCGAGTCGGTCGCCATCCCGGCCGGTCAGCAGGATCCCGCGCCCGAGATGCTGGAGCGGGCAGCGGTCCGGTTGGGCGCGAGCTTTGACGCGGTGCACGGCGGCTTTGGCGGAGCGCCCAAGTTCCCGGCGCCGATGACGCTGGAGTTCCTGCTGCGCATCTGGCGGCGAACCGGCGACGACAGCCTCCTGGCCATGGTGACCCGCACGTTGGATCGCATGGCCGACGGCGGCATCCACGACCAGCTGGCCGGCGGCTTCGCCCGCTACAGCACCGATGAGCGCTGGCTGGCGCCGCACTTCGAGAAGATGCTGTACGACAACGCGCAGCTGGCGCACGCGTACCTGGAGGCGTATCGAGCCACCGCCAACGATCGCTACGCGTCGGTCGCGGTCTCGACCGTCGACTTCATGCTGCGCGAGCTTGAGACCGATGACGGCGGCCTGGCCTCCGCTCTCGATGCCGACAGCGACGGCGAGGAGGGACGGTTCTACGTCTGGACCGCTGACGAGGTGGCGCGAGTCCTGTCCGATGCCGGCTTGGATGCCGAAGCGCTCACGGCGTACTGGGGCATCACCGCTGGCGGCAACTGGGAGGGACGCACCATCCTCACCGTGGCTGGCCCGCCGCCGGTGCCGGAGGTCCTCGAAGCCGGCCGGGCGGCGCTGCTTGCCGCGCGGGAGCGACGCGTACGCCCGGCGCGCGACGGAAAGCAGCTGGCCGCCTGGAACGGGATGGCGCTGCGCGCGATCGCGACCGTGGCGCTGCTATTCGGCCAGGATCGGCATGTGGAGGCCACGCGACGGCTCGTCAGTTTCGTGCGGACGCACCTGCTGCGCGACGGAGACCGTGTGTGGCGTACCGCGCGCGACGGCCGTGCGCACACGCCGGGCTTCGCCGAGGACTACGCCAACCTGGCCGATGGCCTGCTGGCTGCCCACGCCGCGCTGGGGGAGCCGGATGACCTTGGCCTGGCCGGCCGGTTGATGGACCGGCTGATCGCCGACTTCTGGGACGAGGCCAGCGGCACCCTGTTCGACACCGCCGAGGAGCACGATCGGGCAGTCACGCGCCCGCGGTCGATCGTCGACAGCGCCACGCCATCGGCCAACGCGGTCGCTGCCGACGTGATGCTGCGGCTGGCGCTGCTCAGCGGAGAAGCGGACTACGACCGACGCGCTCGCAGCATCCTGCGGGCCGTGGCGCCCGCCCTCGACCGCCAGCCGTCGGCCTTCGGTCGGATGCTGAGCGCCGTGGACCGCAGCCTCGCTGCCCCAATCGATGCGGTGGTGGCCGGCGACCCCACGGACCAGGCCACCGCCGAGCTACGGCGTGCCGTGGCGGGGGCGTATGTGCCGGACCTGGTAATTGCCGGCGCGCCGTCGGGAGGCAGCCTCCCGGGCTGGTCGCTGTTCGAGGGCAAGCTGGCGCGGGATGGACAGGCCACTGCGTACGTCTGCCGCGGCTACGCCTGCGAAGCGCCAACCACCGATCCGCGGGAAGCGGCCGCCCAGGTCGCGCGCCTGGCCCTCAGCCCGGCAGGAAGCTGAGGCGCACGGTCCGAGTAGCGTGGTCCTCGTTCGGATCGAGCAGCGCCACCGACTGCCAGGTGCCCAGCGCCATCCGGCCGCCGACCACCGGCAGCACCAGGGACGGCGAGACCAGGAGTGGCAAAACGTGATCCGCGCCGTGGCCCGGAGACCCGTGGCGGTGCCGCCAGCGGTCGTCACGCGGCAGGAGCCGATCCAGCGCATCCATGATGTCGGCGTCGGAGCCGCTGCCGAGCTCCACCACCACCAGGCCCGCGGTCGCGTGCGGCGCGAAGACGTGCAGTAGTCCATCGGCGCCTGCAGCCGTCTCGCGCAGGAAGTCGGCCAGGGCGCCAGTGAGGTCGATCAGTCCTCGACCGTGCCCGGTCGAGACGCTCAGCTCGCGCGTGTCCATGGCGGCGAGCGTACCCGACCGTCGGCCGCTATGATGCCGCGCGAATGTCTTCCAAGCGATCCTGGCGACCTCGCACCCTTGTGATTCTGGCCATCACCGCGCTGATCTTGCTGGCGGCCTGTGCCCAGGCACTGATCCTTTCGCCCTCTCCCGATCCGGCCACGCCCTCGCCCTCACCGTCGGCCTCGCCATCGCCGACCCCCTCGCCCTCGCCCACACCCGAGCCGACGCCGGAGCCGCTGAACCGCAGGCTGCTCGATAATCGGTTCAACGTGCTGGTCGTGGGCGAGGACGTCAGCGCCGTGCGCCGCGCGCGCGGATACACCGGGGACAACACCGACGCCATGATGCTGGTCAGCATCGCCCCCGGCCAGAAGCAGGTCACCATGATCAGCCTGCCCCGCGACACGGTGGACATCCCGCTCGGCAATGGCCAGGTCTGGAGCGGCAAGGTCAACGGGATCGCCAACTCTTATGGCCTGGAGGGTCTGCGCGATGCGTTGGCCACGATGTGGGACGTCGAGATCCCGTACTACGTCAAGGTCAACATGGATGACTTCGTGGCGCTGGTTGATGCCGTCGGCGGCGTCAACGTCAAGGTCAAGACGGTCGTCCAGGAGCCTCGCTGGGGGCTCTACCTGACCCCGGGCAAGGCCCACCTTGATGGCCTCACGGCGCTGCACTTCACGCGAGCCCGCTACTACGACAGCGACTATGCGCGCGCCGCGCGTCAGCAGCAGGTCATCCGCGCACTGGCCAGGAAGTATTCCGATCCCGAGACCGATGTGAGGATCGGGCGGCTGCTGGGCACCGTGGCGGGCCTCGAGACCAACCTGCCACTGGAGGATCTCAAGACCCTCGTGGTGATGGCGCGACGCGCCAGCCGGGCCAGCTTCAGCATGGAGGTGCTCACGCCACCGGCGTTCGCCCTGGGTTGGGGCGACCAGCACGATGGGCGGGGCTGGGTGATCATCCCCAACGTCCAGGCCATGCAGGCCGAGATCCGGACGCTGCTGGGCGACTGAGCCACCCGGCCCAGCCGCTGCTCAATGCGCGGGTGAGGCCACCATGGTGGAGCGTGTCCCGCAGCGGTAGCACGACTCGTCCGCGGCACGGATGGTGGTGCCGCAATTGGCGCAGCTCAGGGCCAGGTCCGCCTCGCACTGCGTGCAGAAACGGGCGCCCGGCGGGTACTGCAGACCGTCCACCGGGCAGAATGGAACGCCCCGCGGCGCCTCGATCGCGCCGTCCGGCGCGCGTGGCAGCCGGAGGGTGGGCTGCACCACGGACTGCTCATTGACCGAGATCTGCGAGACGCGCAGATAGCCGATCACCAACCACAGGATGTAGAGCCCTGCCAGGCCGAGCAGAAGGAACGGCAGCAGCGTCGCGACGACGCCCGCGATGTCGTCGGCGGCCCACTCGATGAGGTCGCGGATGGCTTCCATAGGCTCGGCGATTCTAGCATCGGGTCCTGCCCGGATCGGCTCCGCGGCGCTGCTACACTCCGCGACACTCGCAGCCCTGACGCCATCGATTCATGCCGCGGCCCACGCTTGATCCAGCCACTCCCCTGACGGAGCTGCACGTCCACCTGGGCGCTGCGGTGACGCCTGCCATCATGTGGGGCATTGCTCACGCCCAGGGCATCAGGCTGCCGACCAAGGACTACTGGGAATTTCGGGATCTGATCACCGTCGGCCGCGGTCGCCGCTCCTTCCAGGCCTACCTGGACCTCTTCCACTGGACCGAGCTGATCCAGTCGAGCCCCACCGCCGTCGAGCGCAGCGTGTACGAGGTCATCGGCGGGGCCTACCGCAAGAACAACGTCACCCGCCTGGAGCTGCGCTTCAACCCGATGAAGCGGAACCGCGGTGGCGAGCAGGACCTGGACCACATCATCGCGGCGGCGGTGCGTGGCATGGACCGCGCCGTGCTCGAATATCCGCAGGTCCGGGCGGGGCTCATCTTCTGCCTGGACCGCACCTTCGACTATGAGCTGAACGAGATCATCGCGGCCAAGGCCGTCGCCTGGCGGGACCGCGGCGTGGTGGCGGTGGACATCGCCGGCCCGGAGTCGCCTGGATTTCACTTCGCCGACTACCGGGACCTGTTCGCCCAGGTGCGGCGCGCCGGACTGGGCGTGACCGTGCATGCCGGCGAGACCGGCGGACCGGAGGAAGTGCGCGAGGCGGTCGAGGCGCTGGAGCCGACCCGCATCGGTCACGGCATCCGGAGCACCCGCGACGTGCGCGTGCTGGCCATGCTGCGCGAGCGTGGCGTGGTCCTGGAGGTCTGCCCGTCGTCAAACCTGAACACGCGCGTCATCCGCACTCATGCGGAGCTGCGCGAGATCATGCGCGCCCTGGTCGACCACGAGGTGCCGTTTGCCCTTTCGACCGATGGGCCGGAGATGCTCCGCTCCTACCTCCGCGACGAGATCGCGATGCTGCTGCGCAGAGAGATCCTGACCCTGGAAGAGGTGGAACGCGCCATCGCGACGGCGCGCGACGCCTCGTTCGTGGATCGTGCGCCGGTCCCCGGCGGCGCCCGCTCCGTGACCGATGGACTGGACAACGGACACGCCGCCATCGCGCTCGAGGTTGAGGTCTAGGCTGGTATCCTGCCGGCCGTGTCCTCGATCTGGCGGCCGATCCGCGAACGTCAGGCCGCCCGCAGCCTGATGGTCATCGTCGCCCATCCCGGCGACGAGGCATTCGGATTCGGTGGAGCCATTGCGCAGGCGGCGGCGGACGGCGCCTACGTCGTCGTCGTATGCGCCACGCGCGGCCGATTCGATCCACGCCTGGTCGAAAAGCCGCCGGCTCCGGGCGGCCGCAACCGCCACTACACGCGTCCGGTGGTATGGCGCAACCTGGACACGGTCCGCGAGGACGAGATGCGCCGCTCGGTCGCGCTGCTGGGCGTGAACGTGCTGCGCGTGCTCGACTATGCGGAGGAGGGGCTCGCCGGAGCCGACCAGGACCAGCTGGTCGGCCGCCTGGTCGAACCGATCCGCATGCACCGACCGGAGGTGATCCTGGGCTTCGGCCCGGACGGTATCACCGGCGACGCCGACCACATGGCCATCAGCCGCGCCACCAGCGAAGCCTTCAAGCGGGCGGCCGAGCCACTGGCCTACGAGGATGACCTGGAGGAGGACCAGGTGGCCTGGCGCGCCGCCAAGCGGTACGAGCTGGTCGTACCACCCTCGCAGCTCGCCGCAGTGGCCGAGGCCACGCCCTCCGGCTATGGGGAGTCCGGTGCGGAGACGCTCACCCTGGAGCTGGGGGAGCTGAGCCGGCTGAAGCTGGCGGCCATCTCGCGGCATGTTTCGCAGACCGGCAGCGCCGGGCCATTCCACGATTGGTCGGCGGAGGTCCGTGACGGATACCTGGCAACCGAGTCCTACCGGCTGGCGGCCTCCAACCTCCCGGTGCCGGCAGGTGGCGGGTCAGCTGGGCCGGAGCAGTCGATCTGGGACGGCCTGACCTAGGCGCGAGCTCACCGATACAACAAAGGTCGCATCGGTTCCGGTCAACCTCTGGTACGCTCGAAGTCGCCCAGCCCCGCACGGAAAGGATGCTGTATCCCGGCATGGCCGATCGGCTCACCAACGACAACATCATGGCCGCCCTGGCCCTGGTCAAGGATCCGGAGATCGGACGCGACCTGGTCAGCCTGGGGATGGTCAAGCAGGTCGATATCAGCGGCAGCGTGGTCGACCTCACCGTCGAACTGACCACGCCGGCCTGTCCGCTGAAGGCCAAGATCGAGTCGGACATCGTGGATGGGTTGGAGGCGCTGGGCGCCACCGCGGTGCGCGTCGACTGGGCAAGCAACGTGAAGCGCTCGTTCGGCGGCCCGGCGGCCGACCTGATTCCCGGGGTCAAGAACACCATCGCGGTGGCTTCCGGCAAGGGCGGCGTTGGCAAGACCACCATCGCCGTCAACCTGGCCGTCAGCCTGGCCCGCGATGGTGCCAGGGTTGGCCTGCTGGACGCGGACATCACCGGGCCGAACGTGCCGCTGATGATGGGCACCGTCGGTTCGCACGTCACCGGTGCCTCCGGTCGCGTGAACCCGGTGACCAGCCACGGCGTGAAGATGATGAGCATTCAGTACTTCCTCACCGGGGATGCGCCGGTCATCTGGCGCGGGCCGCTCATCCACTCGGCGATCCAGCAGTTCCTGCGCGACGTGGAGTGGGGCGAGCTCGACTACCTGGTGGTCGACCTGCCGCCAGGCACCGGAGACGCCGCGCTCTCCATCAGCCAGCTCATCCCCCTGTCGGGTGCGGTGATCGTGACCACGCCGCAGGAGGTGAGCCTGATGGACGCGCGCAAGGCCATCGCCATGTTCACCAAGGTCAACGTGCGAACCATTGGCGTGGTCGAGAACATGTCCGGCTTCGTCTGCCCGGATTGCGGCAGCGAGCACGACATCTTCGGCTCGGGCGGTGGCACCACCATTGCGCGCGAGCTGGAGCTGGAGGTCCTCGGCCGCATTCCGATCGAGCCCGGCGTGCGAGCGGGCGGGGATGCCGGCGTGCCGATCACGTCCACGCAGCACCCGGCGGGCGACGACTCGGCTGCCGCCGCAGCCATGCACGAGCTGGCACGCACCGTGGCGGGCCGCATCAGCGTCATCGCTGCCCCATTTGCGGCAGCGGGAGTGGGCTGAACGGACGGGGCCTCCGGGCCTAAACGTACTGCCACAGGGGGATGCTTTCATCCCCAGGGCCTGATTAGACTCCGCAGATGCGCATTGCGGTGATCGCCGACGTCCACGCCAATCTGCCCGCGCTGCGCGCGGTGATCGACGACGTGACCGCCATCGGCTGCGACGCGGTCTGGTGCGCCGGCGACGTGGTCGGTCGCGGACCGCATCCCAACGAGGTGGTCGAGGAGATGCGCCGCCTGGCAATCCCCACCGCCCAGGGCAACTGGGACGAGGCGCTGGGCATGGGCCGCGAGGTGACGGGCGCGATCTGGGCGTCACCCGACGCGGAGGCGGAGGGCTACGCGTCCCTGGCCTGGACCGCTTCACGCATGACGGAAGAGAACTGCTCGTGGCTGCGCCAGCTGCCCGCCACGCTCCGCATGGAAGTCGACGGCCGGACGGCGCTGCTCTTCCATGGCACGCCGATGAAGCAGAACGAGTATCTCTGGGAGGACCGGCCCTCCCGCTACTTCGCGCGAATCGCCAGTGACGAGGGGGATGACATCTTCGCCTTCGGGCACACGCACCAGACGTTCCACCGCGTGACGGCGGCCGCCCACTTCATCGGCGTCGGCTCGGTGGGATGCGGCGGCGTCGGCGATGCCCGAGCACGCTACGCAGTCCTGTACGTCACCGACAGCGACGTGGTGGTCGGATTCCGCAGCGTCGAATACGACCTGGAGTCGGTGACGCGCGACATGGTCGCCTCCGGGCTGCCGCTGGACCTGCTACGCGAGCCGCCGGTGCCGCATCCGCTGGTCGATCCGGGAACGATCAACATCCAGGCCGCCGAGGCGCCCGCTTAAGGCCCGAGCTCCCTATCAGGCCGCCTTCGACTCTCGCTCGTACGGCTTGCCGACCGCGGCCGGGGCCACGCTGCGTCCGACCACGCCGGCCAGCACGATGATGGTGATGATGTACGGCAGGGCGCTGTAGAACTGCGACGGCAGCGTCGACAGGAACTCGCCCAGCGCGCCCTCAGGCGGCGCGAACTGGATCGAGCGCTGCAGGCCGGTTGATGCGGTGAAGAGCAACGCCGCGCCGAAGGCGCCGATGGGCGTCCAGCGGCCGAAGATCAGCGCCGCCAGAGCGATGAAGCCGCGTCCGGCGGTCATCTCGCCCTGGAAGGCGTTGCCGAACTCGATCGTCAGGTAGGCGCCGGCCAAACCGGCGAACACGCCACCCAGGATGACGTTCCGATAGCGCAGCTTGATGACGTCGATGCCGACCGTCTCGGCGGCCTTTGGGTGTTCGCCAACCGACCGAGTGCGCAGCCCCCACCGCGATCGGAAGAGAAGCACCTGCAGCAGGATCACGCTGACCAGCATGCTCAGCGCGATCGGCCCAACCCCCAGCAAAGCGTCGATCAGCGGGCCGATGACCGGGATGTCGATCAGGAATGACGGCAGGCGCAGGTCCTGGAACTGGCCGGCTGACGGCGGCGATTGCTTGCTGATCAGCAGGTTCAGGTAGCCGGTGATGCCGACCGCGAAGATGTTGATGATGGTGCCGCTGATGATCTGGTCGGCGCGCACCGAGATCGACAGCCACGCATGCACCGCCGACACCGCCATTGCGGCCAGGATGGCGACGGCCAGGCCGATCAGCAGCGGCAAGGTGATACCCATGATGCCGATCTTCAGGTCCGGCAGGAGCTGCGCTGCGATGGAGGCCGTCCACCAGGCCACAAAGGCGGCCGTCAGCATCATGCCCTCAATGCCGATGTTGACGATGCCGGAGCGCTCATTCATGAAGCCGCAGAGGGCCCCCAGCACGATCGGCACGGCCGCGGCCATGATCGTCGGCGCCAGGATCGGCAGCTGGACGATGACGTACACGACGAACTGGATGACGACGCCGATTACGGGGATGCTTTCCAGGAACTCCATCGGCCCTTACCTCGTCGCCTGCTCGCCGTAGCTGCGGCTCACCGTCTGCAGCTCGTCGCCGACGCCGGTGCCCGCGCCCGTTCGCACATTGAAGACGTGCCGTATGACGGTCTCCGCGGCCAGGAAGAAGAGGATGACGGCCTGCAGCACGCTGACCATCTGTGGCGGGATGCCCGCCTGGGTCTGCATGAGCCCCGCGCCGGCCTGCATGGCGCCGAAGAGGAGGGCCGCGAAGACGATGCCGACCGGATTGGCTCGGCCAAGCAGCGCAACCGCGATCGCGTCAAACCCGACGGTTGTGCCGTAGAAGGCGGGCATGTAGCCGACCTCGCCCAGGATCTCGCCAGAGCCGGCCAGGCCGGCCAACAGGCCGCAGATCGACATGGTCAGGACGATCAGCCAGCGCGGATGCATCCCCGCGTACCTGGCGGCGTCCGGGCTGGCGCCGGTGGTCCGGATCTCGAAGCCCGTGGTGCTCCGATACAGGAGCCACCAGGCGATCGGCACCGCAATGGCGGCGAAGAGGAGGCCAAGGTGCCCGTTGCGGCCGATGATGATCGGCAGCTCCGCCGCGACGATGGCATCGGTGCGGGCGAAGGTGACCTCCGGCCCGGTACCGCGCATCGGCCCGCTGATGACGTAGGAGACCAGGTAGATGGCCACGAAGTTGAGCATGATGGTGGTGACCACCTCGTGGGCACCGGTGAACGCCTTCAGGAAACCGGGGATGAAGCCCCAGGCCATGCCGCCCAGCATGCCGGCGACCAGCGACACTGGGACGGCGACCCATGGGCTTGCGTCGTTGAGCGCGATGGCGGCAACCGAGGCACATAGCGCGCCCAGCAGGAACTGGCCCTGGGCCCCGATGTTGAACAGCCCGCCCTTGAAGCCGATGCCGACCGCCAGGCCGGCCAGGACCAGCGGTGTGGCATTCACCAGCGTATTGACGATCGAGTTCAGCGAGCCGACCGAGCCCTCCAGCAGCGCCCTGTAGGCGGTGATCGGCAGGAAGGGGTCGAAGCCGCGGATCAACGGGCTGGAGAGGATCATCAGCACCGCCCCGAAGATGAGCGCCAGGCCGATGGCGATGGCCGGCAGCAGGGCGACGTCCAGGATCCGACGGCCCAGCGGGCGGCGCGCCGGCGCGGTGGCGGCGGTCACGGTGCATCCTCGAGGGTCTGCGGCTGGAGTCCGCCGCCACGTCCGCCGGTGGCCATCAGGAGACCCACGTCCTCGCGGTCGGCGGTGCGCCCGTCCAGCACGGCCACCAGCTGCCCGCGGAACATGACCCCGATCCTGTCGGACATCTCCAGGACCTCGTCCAGCTCCGCCGAGACGAGCAGGATGGCAACGCCGCTGTCACGGCGAGCGATCGCCTGGCGGTGGATGAACTCGATGCTGCCCACGTCCAGGCCGCGCGTCGGCTGGTCCAGGACCAGCAGCTTCAGCTCGCCCTCGAACTCGCGGGCGACCACCAACTTCTGCTGGTTGCCGCCCGACAGGGTGCCTCCGCTCACATCGGCCGATGGGGTGCGCACGTCGTACTTCTCGATGGCCTCCTTGGCGTATGCCTCGATCGCTGCGTCGTTGCGGCGCAGGCCTCGCGAGTAAGGGGCGTGGTAGTAGTCGTTGAGCACGAGGTTGTCGGTGAGCGGGAAGCTCAGCACCATCCCGAAGCGGTGTCGGTCGCCTGGGACGAAGCCGAGACCCATCTTGTGCAGCGTCCGCGGCGATGCGCCGGTGGTGTCCGTGCCGGCCAGCGTCACCGTGCCGCTGGTCGCGTGGCGCAGCCCCACCACCGCCTCCACCAGCTCGTCCTGGCCATTCCCGGCCACGCCGGCGATCCCGAAGATCTCGCCTGCCCGCACCTCGAACGATATGTCGTGGAGCACCTCGTTGCCGCGGTCGTCGCGGACTGCAAGGTTGGCGATAGTCAGAACGGGCTCCGCGGGATGGCTTTCGCCGCGGTCGACGGTGAGCTCCACGTCTCTACCGACCATCAGCTTGGCGAGGTCGTCTTCGTCCGTCTCGCTGGGGATGCGGCTGCCGACCACCTTGCCGCGCCGGATGACCGTGATGCGGTCGGCGACCTCCAGCACCTCGTACAGCTTGTGGCTGATGAAGATGATCGCGTAACCCTCGGCGCGCAGCTTGCGGAGGACCTCGAAGATCTCCTTCGTCTCCTGCGGGGTCAGCACGGCCGTCGGCTCGTCCAGCACGAGCACACGGGCGTTGCGATAGAGGGCCTTCAGGATCTCCACCCTTTGCTGCCAGCCGACCGACAGCGAGCCGACCGGCTTGTCCGGATCGATCTCCCAACCGAACCGGTCGCCGAGCTCCTTGATGCGGTGCCTGGATGCGGCACGGTCCAGGAACACGCGCCCAGCCATCGGCTCCTCGCCGAGCAGGATGTTCTCGGCCACCGAAAGCACCGGCACCAGCATGAAGTGCTGGTGGACCATGCTGATGCCGCGCCGGATGGCGTCGTGCGGGCTGGCGATCTCGACTTCCTTGCCGTCGAGCAGGATCTGACCGGCGTCGGGCACGGCCAGGCCATAGAGGATGTTCATCAGGGTGCTCTTGCCGGCGCCGTTCTCGCCGAGCAGGGCGTGGATCTCCCCCTCGCGCACTTCGAGGTCGATGCCGTCGTTGGCCACGACCCCGGGGTAGCGCTTGGTGATGCCGCGCATCTCGAGCACGGGCGGCTTGGTCCCGCCCGTCGCCGGCGCCGGTTCAGCCCTTACGTCTGCCAACTCGAGCCACCCGAAAAGTCATGAGCGAACCGGCCACCAGGACCGGTCCGCTCACGTGTTGGTCGCTACGAACCCGTTCGGCTGCTGGGCTCAGGTGCCCGGGTCAGCCTCACCCGCGTAGCAGAGTCCCGACGGCTGGCATGGATCCAGGCTGCCGTCCGCCATCGCGTTGAACGCGTCGGTGACCGCCGTCTTGATCTCGTCGGTGATCACGTTGCCGTCAAACTGGTAGTAGGGGGCCGTCCCGATCCCGTCGTTATCGGCGCCATAGAACACGTTGCCGGCGCGCGCGGTGCTACCGGCCAGGGCCTCGATGCCCTCGCGCACGGCCTTGGTCAGGTGCTTCTCGGCACTGGTCACGATGCAGACCGCCTGATCGGGCGTCGAGATCCACTGGTCGACGTCAACGCCGATCCCGTAGATGCCGGCCGCCTGGACCGACTGCAGCACGCCGTTACCGGTCTTGCCCGCCACCTGGAACATCACGTCCGTGTCGGCGTTCTGCGAAAGGAACTGGTCGGTGAACGACTTGCCGGTGGCCGGGTCGTTGAACGCGACCGACAGGTCATCGGATACGTACTTCAGGTGGACCGTGATGTCGGGCTTGACGCTCTTGGCGCCGTTCTCGTAACCACGCATGTAGTTCACGACGGGCGGGATCGTGCCCGAGCCGCCGATGGCCGCGATCACGTCGCTCTCGCTGATGTTGGCGGCCACGATGCCGGCCAGGTAGCCGGCCTGCGCCTCGTTGAAGATCAGGCTCTCATAGTTGGCGAGGCCCGCGCCGGCCACGGGATCGTCACCGGCCTGGAACTGGTCGACGCCGATGAAATGAACGTCCGGATTCGCGGTGGCCGCCTCCAGCGTGGCCGCGCCAAGGGCAAAGCCGACGCTGACGATCACGTTGTAGTCGTCATCGAGCAGGGTCTGGATGTTGGTCGCGTAGTCGGCTGAGTTCTGGGTCACGATGGCCTGCGGCGACGGTGCGCCGATGGAGACTGCGCCTTGCTGCGTGCCTACCCAGCTGTATTCGTTGAAGTTCTTGTCGTCGAGCGTGCCGACATCGGTCACGAGGCCGATCTTAAGATCGCTGCTGCCTGTTGCCTCAACCGGTGCCGGCGTGGCCGCGGTGATGTCGCCGACCTCCCGACACAGGCCCTTGCCGACGTCGATTGCGCTGCCGCTCCCCGTGCAGGCCGCCAGGGCCAGCGACACTGCCACCAAAGAAGCGACACCCGCGTGCCGTCGCTGCATCCGCATTGGTACTCCTTACCATTCCCCGCGAAAGGGATTCCTCCACCCCGGCGCGCGATGCGCACGGGCGGCCGGACAGGGCATAGCGTCCGGCGAGTCGGGCGCATCATACTTCGCTGTCAATCCCGGCCTCAAGGTGCTTTCGGCACCGCTCCATGCCCGTCGTCGGGTCGCCGACGCCCGTATCATCCGCCCGATGCCGACCCTGCCAGCGCCGTCCCCTCGGCTGGTCATCTTCGACCTCGATGGCGTGGTGTACCGAGGGCCGGAGGCCATCCCGGGCGCCGCCGCGCTGGTGTTTGCTCTCCGCGCGGCGGGGGTGGCGACGCGCTTCGCCACCAACAACTCGATGGCCACGCGCGGCGCCTATGCCGAGCGCCTGGCCGGGCACGGCATCGTCGCCAGCCCTGACGAGATCGTCACCAGCACCTGGGCGACGATCACTCATCTGCGGGCGCACGAGCCAGGCCTGCAACGCCTGCAGGCGGTGGGCGCGGAGGGGATGCTCGCCGAGCTGGTCGACGCCGGTTACGACGCGACCTACGCAGGCGACGCCGCCGGAGCGGAATGGGACGGTGCGCCGCTGGCCCTCGGCTATGACGCGGTGGTTGTCGGGCTCGACCCGGGGGTGACGTATCGGACGCTGGGGATTGCGGCGGCAGCGATCCGCGCCGGCGCGCGGTTCATCGCCACCAACGCCGACCTGCGCTATCCGACGCCGGGCGGTCTCATGCCGGGCGCCGGGGCGATCGTCGCGGCCCTGCAAGCCACCACCGGGCAGCGCCCACTGGTGATCGGCAAGCCTGAGCCGGCCATGTTCCGGGCCATCCTGGAAGCCGATGGCATCCTGCCGCAGGAGGCATTGGTCATCGGCGACAACCCCGATGCCGACGTCCCGGCCGCCCGGCGAGCGGGGATTCCCGTTGTCCTGGTGCTGACCGGCGTGACCGATGCGGCGGCGGCGGCGGCCCTCGACGGCGAGCAAATGCCTGACTGGATCGCCGCCGGGCCGGCGGAGGTGGCAGCCCTGCTGGGCTTGACCCTCAGCTGATGCCGGCAGCGGCGCTCCAGGCGCGATCAGCCTCGCCGGCTGCCCGCTCCAGGAAGTCCGGCGGTCCGAATCCCCGTCGGAAGCCATTCAGCGCGACCGCCCGCAGCTCATCGGCCGTCAGCTCCTGTGCCTCGGCCACGCGGGCCATCTCGGTGGACAGGTCGGTGTTCGAGACGGTCCGATCATCGGTCGACAGCGAGACGCTGACGCCTGCGCGGTGCAATCGGGCAAGTGGGTGCTCCGCCAGCGACGCGACGAGGCCGGCCTGCACGTTGCTGGTCGGGCACAGATCCAGCGTCACGTCACGTTCGCGCACCTCGACTAGCAGCTCCGGATCGTCTGCGGTCGTGGCGCCGTGGGCGATGCGGCGCACGCCAAGCGCCAGCGCCTCCCTGATCCGCTCCGTGCCTGGCACTTCCCCGGCGTGGGTGGTGAGCGCCAATCCGCCATCCTCGGCGGCGCGGAAGGCCGCCGCGTGGGGAGGGGCGGGGTATGTGGCCTCCGGCCCCGCCAGGTCGAAGCCGACCACCGGCGGCCCGAAGTCGGCGGCGGCCCGCGCCAGCTCAACGTTGGCGCCGGGCGGATGGGAGCGCATGGCGGTCACGATCAGGACGACCAGGTGGTCGGAGCCGGCGGCATGCAGCCCAGCCGCCGTGCCTTCCGCCACCGCGACCAGCACGTCGCGCACCGACAGCCCGCGCTCCAGGTGCAGGCGCGGTGCCCAGCGCACCTCCCCGTACGTGACGCCGTCGGTGGCCAGATCCTCGACCAGTTCGGCCGCCGCGCGCCGCAGCGCGCCGGCAGTCTGGAGCAGGGCGATCGGCAGGTCGAAGTAGGTGAGCAGCTCGGCCTGGTCGTGGCAGCGGGCCGGCGCCACCATCCGCGCCCGCGCCTCGTCCGGCGTCAGTGGCAGGCCGATCTCGGCTGCCAGCTCGACTGCGGTATCCGGGCGCAGCGCACCGTCCAGGTGCTGGTGCAGCTCCGCCTTGGGCAGCGAGCGCAGATCGGCGGGACTCGGAGGCCACCGGTGCACCGACGCATGATAGGGGCCGCCGCCCGTCCCACCCGGGCCGTCCTGCTCGGCGTGCTGGCTGTCGTACTGCTGGGCGCGATCCTGGCCGCGCGTCCGCCTGGCCGCGGTGCCGACCCCACCGTCGCGGCGGGACGCGTCGCGCTCCTCCACCAGGAGGCGAGCGACGCGACGATTCGCCTGGACGCGCTGATCAACCAGCTGCAGGCCGCCCTCGACGCCGGCCGCCGTGGGTCGGCACGTGTGATCGACGGCGACGAGTCACCGCGCGCAGACCTCACGGACGCCGCCGCCGGCGTCATTGCCGCGTCCGATGAGGCAGCGCTGGCAGCCGCGGCCGCTGCCCGCGTCGACGGCGTGCTGGGCGCCGTGGCGCCCCGGCACGGACCTCTGTCGCCGGGGCCGTCCTCCACCCTCTTTCCGGCCATCTCGGCCCAGTTCGCCGCTGCCGCCCAGGCAGCGGACCCATTCGTCGCTCGCCGGCAGGCAACCGACCATACGCTCGAAGCGCTGGCGGACGCGCTGGCCGCGCTCGATGGCGACGACCCTCGTGGTGCGCTGGTCGACCTCGACCGTGCGGGAGAGGCGCTGGACACGATCCGCGACTGGGAGGAGCCGCCGACGGTCCTGCCCTTCTGGCTCGACACGACGGGCGAGCTGCTGAGCGCCGCGCGCCGCATCGCGACCGCCAGCCTGGCCGGAGACGCGGACGCCGTTGCCCGCGCAGCGGCTCGCTACGCCCGCGCCAGCGACGACGCGAATCGAGCGGACACGGCACTGGCCATCGCGATTGCCGAATCGGGCTCGTCACTGGCGGCCACGCCCCTGCAGCTGCTGGCCGACGCGCTGGAGGCAGCCACCGCCCAGCGCGAAGCCCTGCAGGCGATCCAGGCCGCCTTCTGAGGGTCCGGCCCATCGGTCTATACTCGTTTGACCCCGAGCTCGCGACATCGTCCGAACCTGTCCGCAGTGCCTTGAAGAGGAGACTTGTCCGTGCGCCTACGCGCCGAATCGACCGATCCAGCCAGCGTCCAGGCCAACGTGCTGGCCGTCCCCATCTACAAGGAGGACAAGGAGATCTCGGGAGATCTCGCCGCGCTGGATGACGCGACCGGCGGCGCGATCAGCCGAGCGATCGAATGGGGCGAGTTCAACATCCTCGAGCACTACACCGCCCTCGTCGACGCCGGGTCGATCGCTGCCGACAAGGTGCTGCTGATCAACGGCGTGCGTCGCGGCCGTGGCAACTGGCGCGCGCGTCGCATCGCCTCCACCGCCACACGACGCCTGCAGGGTCACGGGGTGGAGCGCATGGCCCTCTGGCTGCGGGATGGCGAGGAGGCCGATGGATTCATCAGCGCCGGCATCGGCGCAGTGCAGGGCACGTACCGGCCGTACGCCTACTACGGGCGCGTGCGGGACACGCCGGCCATGCTGCGCAGCGTCGAGGAGGTGGTGCTGATCGGCGACGGCGCGCCCACCTCCGAGGTGGTGGAAGCGGCGCTGGTCATGGCGGAGGGCGTCGAATTCGGACGGACGCTGGCCAACCGCGCCTCGAACGACCTCTACCCGGAGCGGATGGCCGAGGTGGCCCGCGAGCTGGAGGCCGATGGATGCACCGTCGAGGTGCTGGACGTCGACGACATGAAGCGGCTCGGCATGGGCGCGCTGCTGGGGGTGGGGCAGGGTGCCTTCCATGAGCCGCGCCTGATCGCCATCAAGCTTCCCGGCTGGGAGAAGGCCGCCGATGATCGGCGCCTGGCGATCGTGGGCAAGGGCGTCTGCTTCGACTCAGGCGGCATCAGCCTCAAGCCTCCCGAGCGCATGGAGGAGATGAAGCATGACAAGTCGGGCGCGGCCGCGGTGATTGCCGCCGCGCGCACGGTGGCCCGCCTGGCGCCCGAGACGCCGCTGATGGCCGTCGCCCCCATGGTCGAGAACCTCCCGGGCGGCAACGCGCAACGGCCGGGCGACGTGGTGACGGCCATGAACGGCAAGACCATCGAGGTGATCAACACCGACGCCGAGGGACGCCTGATCCTGGCAGATGCCCTGCACTGGGCGGAGACCCAGGGCGCCACCCACCTGGTGGACGTCGCGACCCTGACCGGGGCCGCCGCGGTCGCATTCGGTGAGCTGATCAGCGCCTACTTCGCCAAGCCGCGCGACTGGGGACGGGCGGTGGAGCGTGCCGCCGATGCCACTGGCGAGTGGTTCTGGGAGATGCCGCTGGCGACGGAGTACCGCGCCGCCTACGACTCCGCCCACGCCGACATCATCAACTCGGGCACGCGGGAGGGCTCGCTCATCAAGAGCGCCGTCTTCCTGCACGACTTCGTGACCGTGCCCTGGGTCCATGTCGATATCGCCGGGAGCGCCTACCTCACCGCCGACAAGGCCGTCAATCCGAAGGGTGCGCTGGGCACGGCGGTCTCGACCCTCGTCCGGCTGGCGCTCGACTATCGGGACGGCGCCAGCGAGCAGGCGTAACAGAAGGCCCGCCGTTCACGGCGGGCCTTCTCGCGTCTTCAGGCGGGGCGCTCAGTCGTCGTCATCGTCGTCCGTGACGTCACGGACGGCATCCTTCGTCTCGCCCCACTTCTGCTGGAGCTCGCCCTCAGCCTGCTCGCGCTTGCCCTCGATCTCCGTCGACGGGTTGTCCGTCGCGTCGCCCCACTCTTCCTTCACCTTGCCGGCCCCTTCCTTGAGGCCGCCCTCGATGCGATCGCTGTCCATCTGGTTTCTCCCCACAGTACGTGGACGGTGCCGGTCCTTCCGATCGGCTGATTGGAAGGCAAGGCACGTTGCGTGCCAACGGCGCCGCCGGGCCTCATCGGACCACGACCGGCGGCTAGCATGCCGCGGTGACTGCCATCGCCCTGGCTGCGGGGATCGGGTTTGCCATCATCGGCGCCGCCGCCGAGCGGATCGCCTCGGTCTGGCCGCCAGACGAGGCGTCGCGCCGCGCGCCGGGGTGGCGCACCGCCCTGTTCGCGATCGCCTCGGGGGCCTCCGCCTGGGCCATCGTGGGCCGCTCGACGCTGCCCCCATGGGCAACGGCCGTGCACCTGGTGGTGCTGGCCCTGCTGGTGCTGATGTCGGCCACCGACTTCGAGCAGCGCCGGCTGCCGCACCTGCTCCTGGACCCGCTGATCGCCATCTGCGCGGTGTTCGCGTTCGTGAACCCGACCCTCAGCCTGGTTGATGCGGCCATCGGCGCGGCGGCGGCGGTTGCCCTCCTGGGCGCGCTGGGCCTGGTCGTCCGCTCGGGTGTGGCGCTGGGCGATCTCTACCTGGTTGCGCCGCTGGGCCTGCTCCTGGGCTGGCCGGCCATCTTCGTCGCCATCTTCATCGCCGCGCTGCTCCTCTCGGCCAGCAGCCTGGTCATGCTGGTCAGCCGCCGTGTCGGCCTGAAGAGCTATGTGCCCTTTGGCCCGTTTCTGGTGGCCGGCACGGTGATCACCCTCCTGCGTGACGACAACCTGCTGGGTGAGCCGGCCGCCGCGGCAGCCACGCTCCTCGGGCACCTACTGGGCCGGATGTACTAGCCCCATTCGTTCACCTGACACCGGCTTGCGCCGTCCGCTACTATTCCGCCCGATGTCCCCCGTGCCCGGGGCCACACCGGTCGGTCGTCGCCTCCGCTGCACAGGCGTCCGAGCGTTGCCGGCATCGCGCGCGCTGATCCAGTGAGTCTCTATTAGGAGCCGATGTCGACTATTAGTCGCCGCAGCCTGATCACCCTCGCCCTGATCGCCCTCGTGGTGCTCATGGCGCCGGGCAGCGTCCGCCCCACCGTTCGAGCCGGTGGCGGCGTAGATGACGCCATCAGCGAGCAGCAGCGGATGGAGGCAGAGCTCGCGCGCCAGCGCCAGCAGCTCGCGGACCTCCGCCGGCAGCAGGCCACCCTCACCGCCAGCCTGGCGGCCCTGAGCACCGACCTCAAGCGCACCGGGCTGGAGCTCGCCAAGGCGGTGCGCCAGCTGGACCGGGTGACCGTCTCGCTCGAAGTGTCGCGCGCCGCACTCGAGAACTACCGGCTACAGATCCAGCACCTCGCCGAGAACCTACAGCGCGTAGCTGCCGAGCTGGTGACGACCCGTGTCGAGCTGGCGCAGCGCGAGGCGCTGCTGCAGGACCACCTGAGGCTGGCGTACGAACAGTCACAGACCTCGATGCTGGAGGTGCTGCTCTCGACCGACTCGTTCGGAAAGGCATCCAATCAGCTCGCCTCCATGCTGACCCTGTCGGATGAAGACCGCCGGCTGGCGGCAGAGATCCGTGAGACGCGGGAGCGGCTGGCCGTGCGACAGCAGACCCTGCGCGACGGCCGGGTCACGCTGACCGCGCTGCGCGACGCGGAGAAGGAGCGGACGCAGGCCCTCGCCGAGCAGCAGCGCCAGGTGGATGCCGCGCGGGAGACGCTGCGGACGTATCAGCTCCGGCTCGAGGAGCTGCGCGCGCAGCAGCAGGCGCAGTACCGCCGATCGGAGCACAACGAGCAGCGCACCAAGGCCCTCATCGATGAAGAGCGCGACGAGCTCGCCGGCCAGCGCGAGCTGGTGGCGCGGCTCAAGCGACAGGCAGACCGCCTGGACCTCGCCTATCGGGGCCGATTCGCCTGGCCGGAGAAGGGTGACTTTTACGTGACCCAGGAGTTCGGCTGGACCAACTTCGACCACAACCACACCGGCATGGACATGGCCTATCACAGCGGCTGCGGTGGCCCGATCTACGCCGCCGGATCGGGCACGGTCCTGGCCGATGGGCGGCCGAACATGAATTACGGCGACACGGCCATCGGCGTGGTGATCGGCCACAGCCAGCGATTGCAGACGTGGTACTGGCACCTGTCGCGCGAGATCGTGAGCGTCGGCCAGAAGGTCGAGACCGGCGATCTCATTGGTTACGAGGGCGCCACCGGCTACGCGACCGGTTGCCACCTGCACTTCCAGGTCAACCTGGATGAGGCGCCGGTCAACCCCCGCAACTACCTGCCGTAGATCTCGTCGCGGCGGCCTGGCCAGCGACCTCCGAGCGCGCTCCGTGACATGATCCGGCGGCCGTCGGGACATGAAGCGTGCTAACGGTTCTTAACCCGTAGTGATTCGACCCGCGGCGGCAGTTCGAGTACCGTAGCGCCGGATGCACCCCGCCATGCAGCGGCGGCGCCATCGGTTGATGGCGCGCCGCACGACACGCAGCCGCGGCTCGCGGCGCGGCATGGCCGCTACCGCTCTCATCGTGCTGGTCGGCCTGTTCGCGCTGTCGGTCGTGGGTACCTTCGGCGGCACCGCCGGGGGTCTGCTGCTGACCTACAACTCGGTCTATGCCAGCCTGCCCGACGGCCGGCTGCTGGACGGCATCGAGCTGCCCGCCTCCACGTACGTCTACGACCGCAGCGGGAAGCGGCTGCTGGCGCGCTTCGAATGCCAGAACCGCGAGCAGGTCCGCTTCGACGAAGTGCCGTCCGACATCGTCAACGCCGCGGTGGCGGCCGAGGACCGCACCTACTGGGACAACGATGGCGTGGACTATCCGGCCATCCTGCGCGCCGCCTTCGCCAATCTGGAGGCCGGCTCGGTGGTGCAGGGCGCCTCGACCATCACTCAGCAGGTGATCAAGTACGCGGGGTCGATCAAGCTGGCCGAGGAAGCGATGCAGCCGTCGGGCTCGGCGGCGCCATCGGCGGAGCTGGATCCGGAGGCGAACCAGCAGGACCCGGATCCGGAGATCTGCGAGCCACCACGCCTGACCTTCCTGGAGTCGGACCGCAAGCTGTGGGACAAGGTCCAGGAAGCGGTCATGGCCAAGAAGCTGACTGATGCCTATCCGGGGCGCGAGGGCAAGGAGCGCATCCTGGAGACCTACCTGAACCTGATCTTCTACGGCAACGGCTCGTACGGGATCAAGGCGGCGGCAGCCAACTACTTCGGCAAAGAGAACCTCAACGATCTGACCCTGTCGCAGTCGGCGTTCCTGGCCGGCCTGCCACAGCTGCCATCGGCCTATGACCCGTACTACCGCGACCAGGGGCCAAAGCGGGCCATGGCCCGCCGCGACCAGGTGCTGCAGGCCATGTTCCGCGACCACTACATCACCCAGGAGGAGCTGGATGATGCGCGGAAGGTGACCTGGGGAGAGATGAACCCCAGCCGCATCACCTCGGTCCTGCGCGAGCCGCACTTCAGCTTCCGCGTCGAGCGGGAGGCCGAGTCAATCCTGGCCTCGCTGGGCGTCGCCAACCCGGCCGAGGCGGTGCGCACCGGCGGTTATCGGATCACCAGCACCCTCGACTACCGGCTGCAGCAGGTCGCGCACAACCAGGTGAGGACCTGGGTTAACGCGCTAGCCGACAAGAACGTGCACAACGGGGCCCTGGTCGCCATCGACTCGGCCACCGGCGAGATCGTGGCCTACATCGGCAGCATCGACTACTACAACCGCAAGGATAAGCGCGTGCAGGGCCAGTTCGACGTGGCCGGGCTCAGCGTGCGCCAGCCGGGATCGGCCTTCAAGCCGATCGTCTATTCGGCGGCCTTCCGAGCGCGCGAAGCCACCCCGGCCACCTTCTTCGTGGACTCGGTCACCCAGTTCGGCGCTGACCGCGAGACCAGCTATATGCCCACCAACGCCGACATCAAGGACCACGGCCCGCTGCTGGCCGTCGACGCGCTGCGCTACTCGCTCAACGTGCCCTCGGTGATGATGCAGTACCTCGTGGGCGTGAACGAGACCGCGAGCTTCGCGCAGTCGATGGGCATTGCGTCGCGCAAGTACATCCTCGACCAGGATCCGGGCCTCACGCTTACGCTCGGCGCGGTGCCCGTCAACCTGACCAACATGACCGGCGCCTACGGCGTCTTCGCCCAGCAGGGCGTGCTGCATCCGCCGACGTCAATCCTCGAGATCCGCGACCGGGACAATCGGATCATTTACAGCCTGAAGAAGGATGGGCCGAAGCAGTCGCGACCCATGACCCAGGGCGAGGCGTACCTGACGCACTGGATCCTGGAGGGCAACACCAACCCGGAGACGAACGTCCTGTGGGGCTCGAATGCGCAGCTGACCGACCAGAACGGCCAGCGCCGGCACGCGGGCTTCAAGACCGGCACCACCGACGACTTCAAAGACGTGTCGGGTTTCGGCTACGTGCCGGGCAGCCTGGTGACGGGGGTATGGATGGGCAACAGCAACGGGGATCCGATGTCCAATGTGCTGGGCCAGGGCCTGTTCAGCGCCGATGGTCCGCTCTACCTGTGGCACGACTTCATGGAGATCGCGCTGAACCGCAAGTGGGACTGGAACGGCCGAAAACCCGTCCCGCAGACCGACATCGCGCAGCCGGCGGGCGTGACCATGCAGACCGTCTGCAAGTTCAGCGGCATGCTGCCGGGCAACTGTGGCGAGACGCGCGAGATCCCATTCCTGGAGGGCACCGTGCCGCCGGTCGACAACGTGCACTCCAAGGGCTGCTTCGACATCGTGCAGGAGATCGCGCAGGACGACCGGCGGCCGCAGGAGTGGATCGACTCGGCGGACGACTGGTCGAGCCGCTACGTCAACGGCCAGACGGGTTCCGCGGGCGATCCGACGCTGCTCAAGGAGAATCCCAGCTACCACCTGGCGATCTCGCCGGTGCTCGGCAACAGCGGCTTCGGGTCGCCCATCTGCGGCGAGGTGATCGCCACGCCCAAGCCTGAGAAGACGCCCGAGCCGTCCGGCGGCGGCGGCGACGACTGCCACGGCAACGGGCGGAACGCGTGCACTCCGGCCCCGACCATCATCGAGGAGCAGGGCGCCGGGACAGCCGGCACCCTGCCGCCGCTCGACCTGGGCATCCTGGTGCCGGCGACGGCGCTGTCGCTCGTGGCCTGGCTGGTCCCGATGGGGGCCAGGCTGGCGCGGCGACGTCGCCGCTGACCACCAACGTCCGCCGCCCGACGCGGCGCATGGGAGAATCCGACGCGTGTCGGCATCGGTCCTCACCCTGATCCTGGCGGGGGGCGAGGGCGAGCGGCTGTCCGTGCTCTCCCAGGTGCGGGCCAAGCCGGGCGTCCCGTTCGGCGGCAAGTACCGGATCATCGACTTCGCCCTGTCGAATGCCGTGAACTCGGGGCTGACCGATGTGGCGGTGCTGACCCAATACGCCCCGCGCTCGCTGATGGATCACATTGGGGTCGGTCGCCCGTGGGACCTGGACCGCAGCCATGGCGGGGTGACGCTGCTGCAGCCGTACATCGGACGCGGCCGGGCGCGTGACTGGTACCGCGGCACGGCCGACGCTGTGCTGCAGAACATGGACTTCATCGCCGATCGCGATCCGGACCTGGTGCTGATCCTGGCCGGCGACCACGTCTACAAGATGGACTATCGCCCCTTCCTGGAGACGCATCGGGCCAAGGGCGCCGAGATCACCTGCGCGGTGCGGACGGTGCCGATGGAGGAGGCGCATCGCTTCGGCATCCTGGAGATCGACGGCGATGGCCGCGTGGTCGACTTCATCGAGAAGCCGCCGCAGCCGCCCAGCAACCTGGTCAGCATGGGGGTCTACGTCTTCTCCTGGAACGTGCTGCGCGACATCCTGTCGCCGGATCGGGTCGACTTCGGGCGTGACCTGCTGCCATGGATGGTGGAGGCCGGCCGGCGCGTGTACGGATACGAGTTCAAGGGCTACTGGCAGGACGTCGGAACGGTGGAGAGCTATTGGCGCACCAACCTCGACCTGCTTTCCGATCAGCCGGAGATCGAGCTGAACGACCTGGGCTGGCTGATCTACACCCGGAGCGAGGAGCGGCCGCCGGCGCGGATCGGACCGGACGCCCGCGTGAGCCGCAGCATGGTGAGCCACGGCTGCGTTGTGGAGGGGACGGTGGAGCACAGCATCCTGTCGCCCGGCGTGCGGGTGGGACCGGGCGCCATCGTGCGGGACTCGATCCTGATGTTCGATACCTGGGTGGCGGAGCGAGCCGTGATCGACCGGGCCATCATCGACAAGGACTGCCGCATCGGCGTCGGAGCGGTGATCGGTACCGGCGACGACCTGAAGCCGAACCGCGATGAGCCCGAGCGCCTGTATGCGGGGATCACCATTGTCGGCAAGCGCGCCACCGTGCCGGCCCGTGTGACGGTCGGGCGCAACTGTCGCATCGACCCAGGGGTGGTGCCGGCCGACTTCCGACGGCGGCGTGCGTACGGCGCCGGCGAGACGGTGGCCCACGCTGGCTGAGCAGGCGCCGCCGCTCGATGCTTGGCTCTCCGAGCTGGGTATCGAGGTCGTCGACGGCAGCGGCCAGGCCGGCGATCCGGCGCTCAGCCGCGACCTGGTGCTGGACGGGGAGCGGCGCTTCGACCTGCGCACCACGGTGGCCTGGGTCGACGGCGTTGGCCTCTCGCTGTGGGCCTACTATGGCCAGGAGGCGATGGAGATCCCGAAGCGCACCTTCCACCGCATGCTGTCCGCCAACTCCGAGTATCCCTTCGTGAAGTTCGCCCTGGCCGATGACGACCGGCCGATGCTGATGACCGAGCTGCCCACCGCCGGCCTCAGCCGGGACGAGCTTGGACGCGGGCTGGCACGCCTGGCGATCGTCGCCGACCGACTGCTGGAGGAGACGCTTTCGGCAGTGGCCGATCGGGGGGTCCTGCCCGACTGGAGTGGCCGCGTAGGCCGCAACCTGCCGCTGCTGGATGCCTACCGCGCGGAGCTGGAAGGCACCATGCCCGATTGGCGGCCGCCCGTCCCGCGCCAGACGCGCCGTGGCCCCATCGCCCGTCTGCTGGGCACACGCCGTTGAGCCTGTCACCCGCCGGCCGCGCCGTGGCATCGGTCGCGGCCGCCGTCGCGCTGCTTGTCGCCGGCC